>PMYF01000625.1 GCA_003171295.1 Acidobacteriota bacterium
TTTCTTATTCTAGCGCCTATGGGCCGTAGGGGGGGGGGCCCACGGCAAGTCGTCGAGCGCCGGGGCCGCGGAGGCGGCCTCGGCGCTCCGTCGCAGGGTTACTTCTTGGCAGGCGCCTTCTTAGCGGGCTGGTGGGCGGCGCGTTTCGGTTCTCCCATCAGCACGGTCAGGTCGTCGGAGTTATACGGGAAGAAGCGAGTTGACGTCTGCCCGGTCGTGCTGAGGCGAACGTCCACGCGGCGGTTGTTGGCCATGCGGAAGGCAAGCAGGTTGCGTGCCACGCGCTTGCGGTCCTCGGGTGAAAGATTCGGGTTCTGATCCGTCAGTTCCAGGACCTCTTTATCCGTGAGGTTCTGTTCTTTTCCAAATGCCTTGGTTTCAAGGCTAGCGGCAGGAACGCCATGCTCGACCAGATAGCTGCTCACGCGGTCGGCGCGGCGTTGTGACAACGATATGTTGTATTCGGAGGTGCCGCGGTGGTCGGCGTGCGCTTCCAGAATCAAGTGCGCTTCCGGACGAAATCCCAGGTACTGTTTGAAGTTGGAAGCAACCTCATCCAGCCGCTTCTCCTGGCTGGAAACCAAGCCGCCCTGGGGATTCGCCTTCGAGGGAACGTTATAGGGGAAGTAAAGGCTGTTGAAGGTGAGCTTGGTTTCGAGGGTGGTTTCGTTCACGGCCGCCTGCATTGCGTCAATCGAGCCCACAATATGCAGGGTCGCGGTGCGTGTCTCGGAAACCCCGCAGGCGTTGCTGGCATGCAGGGTGTAGGTAACAGATTCATCGACCGGTCCCACCCCGGTCTTGCTCGGCGCAATCTCGATCGTGCGGTTGCCGCTCGTCCCCACGGAACCGAAAGGATCAACGGTAACCGTGTCCGCGTTCCCCGCAGACCAAGTCACCGTTGTGCTGCCCGTTTGGTCAACTTTCTCGCCGATCTTGTGGTAACGCACTTCCGCCGGTGACACGCTCAACGAAGCTTGCACGGCGGAGTTGACGTTCACCGTGGCGTCGGAGTTGTAAACTCCACCCGGTCCGGCAGCGGTGAACTTGTAATCGGTGGTCTGCTTGGGTTGGACCGTCTGGTCGCCGGATGCGCCCACAGGTCCTACGCCGCTGATCTCGTTCTTCACGGTGCCGTCGGAGGACCACGTCAGGCGGGCGGAGTCGCCGCAGTTGACTTGTCCGGGACTGGCGGAGAATTGACCCGTGACTTTCTGGATCGCCACTTGGGCGCTGGCGATGCCGGCCTTGAAGCGCGGCAGTGATTGCAACTGCTGCCCGCGCGACCAGGGCACGGTTTTACGGACACCTTTGTAGGCGTCGACGACGACCCGCTGGTTGGCCGGGACATCGACGGTGGTCGTCCAGATCTCCGGATCACCGTGTATTACGGTCAACTCATATTTCCCCGGCGGGACAATCAGTTCCTGCTTCCACACCCATTCATTGTTGAACTCATCGCCGTGCCCGACAAAGAAGGCGGGGTCCTTACCGTTCAGAAGCACGGCATCACGGTCGGCGCCTTCGATGGTTATACAGCCCCATGGCCCCGACACCGGTCCGGGGATGGCCTGCATCGTGACATCCAGCACGGCGGTCTTTCTAGCTTCGATCGTAACGGTGCGGGATTCCGGCTTATAGCCGTAGTTGTATAAATCAATCTTGTGTTCACCGGCGTCCAAAATGACGAAATGGTGGTTTGCATCGACGACAGGATTACCGTCTGCGAAAATGTATGCTTCCCGGGGCACCACGCGGACGGTCAGCCTGCCTCTCTGCGCCAGAAGCGGCTGCACGCTGGCGAGCAGCAGGACAGTCACGGCCGAGAGAATATAGCTGAGCTGACGAAAACGCATTTGAGTTGCCTCCTTCGCGGTTTGAATCGGGATTTCCATTTTGGGTTCCCGAGTGGCTGACGGTATACGCCGGGTCTCCATTTTTGACCCTCCACGCAGCGATTAAAGCACCCTCGGCGGAGGCGTGTCTGGTCAAAAGTGCTCACTTTGGCGGGTAATCACTTCGGAGCCCGGATCTGCCACTCGTGCGGTCGAAACCTCAGACGCCACTCCATCTCTTGCGTCCTTTCTGATGGACCTGTTTGACGCCAAGGCTGTCCAAATTAGCTGGAGTCAGCCTCTGTTGGAAATGTTAATCCCTGTGTTTTCAATCGAGCCATCGCTTGCCAAAGAACGAGGTTTCTGTTCTGGTCAAGTGCTGTCCAAAATGGCGGCGGGGCAGCGCCAGCCTCAGTATTAAGGTTCCCTGTGCTATAGCAAAAGTTGTATCACAATGCGAGAGGTCCCCAAGTATGGAAATGGCGGGCCCACCGAGGTCATTCCTTCCCCAGGCAGCAGTAGTGCTTGCACCCATCAAGTCTTGGGGCAATCCTCGGCCCCAGGGCGCCGCCTGGATTCTCCCGGGGGCGTTCTTCAGCAGCTCGTCAAGCCCCGGCATCACCACTCGAACTCGAGGCGCGTGCGGCGGACTGAGAACTCCGCGTAGGGCTCCACGCGCAGCGTCCGAAGATGGCGGGGCTGGTCCGTATAGGCGAGGACGAACGNNGAGAAGGTTCCGGCTGCCGGCCGGGGAAAGATACGGCTCGGGGAGATAGAACTCCTTCTGGGGGCCGCGGGTTACATAGCGGCCCACGAATTTTCCATTCAGATAGATCAGGGCATCGCAGTCGGCGTCGAAGATGAGTTTCCAAGGCACCGTCCAACCTTCCGCAGTCGCGGGGAGTCCGAACTCCGCGCGGCACCAGGTGAAAGCCGGGACCATCGGGGCTGGGGCTGCGCCGGGGAGGAAAGACGCTGGTCCCCAGACGCCGAATTCCGGGTCGATCTCTCGCCCCCGCATCGGTGGTGGAAAACGCTGGATTTGCCAACTCTCGATAGATCGGGCTGACCGGGGATCGGCGCCGATGCGAACCGAGGCGATTCCTTTCAATTCGCCCAGATTCTCTCCTTCGTTTGGAGCCCCAAAAAGCTCGTAGGAGATTTCCAGAAGGTTGTTTCCCGGCTGGGCGTAATTCGCGAGTGGGAAATCGACCTGCTTCTTTGAATTTGCGGCTTCCCCCGCCAGCTTGCCGTTGATGAACACTTTCTTCGCGTCGTCGGCAAGGGTCGAGACGAACATCCTGGGCTCGCCTTTGAAATTGAACTCGGCGCGAAACTTGACGTAACCATAAGGCACCGGTCCGAGATCCTCGAGCGCCCGCGCCGGGCTAGTCAGCCATTGACCGGCGGCGGGATCAAACTTCTCGACCCAGGCATTGCCCCCATTTAAATTCAGGGGCAAATACGGCAGGGCGGGGGTCGTCACATGGAGGCGCGCCGTGTGCCAGGG
>PMYF01000691.1 GCA_003171295.1 Acidobacteriota bacterium
CAACTTACGAATTCGGGTTTAATAACTGCCAAGGTAACTTTTTGGAACAAAGCTCGTGCCTGCGGTGTCAATCTCATCAGAGGGTAAGGTTAGGATGTAACCGCAGTATTGAAGTTCAGGTTCGGAACTGGTATCTTGAGGGCGTTATGGGAACCGCGCGGTCGGTAGGCATCACGCTCGAACAAACATTGCCGGCAGTCAACGAAGAGGCAGCGTTCGTCGCTGAACTGTGCGCTGGCTCTCAAGAGGCATTCGCATACTTGCTGACGGTTTACCAGAATCCTGTTTTCAATCTGGTGTGGCACATTGTAGAGAACTCGGCCGACGCCTCGGATGTTCTGCAAGATGTGATGGTGAAAGTCTTCAAGGGCATCAGTGGGTTCAACGGCGAAAGCAGCTTAAGGACCTGGATTTACCGCATTGCCGTTCACGAAGCATCGAACCATCGTCGGAGCTGGATTCGGCGTCACTGGCGCGAGCCAATTTCCGTGGATGACACCGAATCCCCCTCGGCCGCTGCGGCGGCAGAAGCTGCCTCCAGTGAGCGCCGCCCTGATCAGGTCTTCGAGCAGGCGGAGAGGGAAGTGGTAGTGAAGCAAGCTCTGGCGAGCCTGGCGCCGCCGTACCGTACCGTGGTGGTTTTGCGCGAGATCGAAGGCATGCCTTACGAAGAGATCGCGCAGGTGCTGGGTTTGGCTGAGGGAACTGTGAAATCCCGTCTGTTGCGTGGACGCGAACTGCTCCGCCGAAAGCTGGCGAGCTATGTGGGTCAGTGACATGTTTGAGGGTTGCGTCGAAATTCGGTCACATTTCTCGGATTACGTCGATGACCTCTGCACGCGCGAGGCGCTGAAATCCATCCGCTTCCACCTGGTTTACTGTGCAGCTTGCCGGGAGGAACTCGCGCAATGGCAGTCGCTGCAGGCTGAGTTGCGGGGTCTCGCGCGCCGCCGGGTGCCAACCGACCTGGCGCTGCGTTTGCGGGTCCGCCTGTCCCAACATCTCCACCGGCACTATTTGGCGGGGCTCTGGGTGCGTTTGGAAAACTTGCTCCAACCTCTGTTGATTCCCGCTACGGGCGGCGTCCTGACGGCGGTGATTTGTTTCTGCCTGATCATGGGGTCGGGGGTGGCTCCGGTTACGAACATCCCGGACGTTCCTTTCCAGAGTGTCACACCGCCCCGTATCCGTGCGCTTGCCCCGATGGATTTCAATACCGGTGATAACCCCGTGGTGCTGGTCACCCAGATTGACGCCGCGGGCCGCGTGAAGGGATACCGGCTTCTTTCCGGTCAGAACTCGCCGGAGCTCACGCAGCGTCTGGATCGAATGATCTACTTCAGCCTCTTCCAGCCTGCCACAATTTCCGGGAAGCCCACGGATGGGGAAGTGGTTCTGTCCCTGCGGCGAATCACAGTCCGAGGGTAGTCCGTTTGCTCTTGACTCCAATCCTGCCCTTGCGTTTCCGACCTCACCGAGACCGCGTTGCGTGCCATCCGGCCTCCCACCGCCGGCGGGTGGCAAGGTTTGTGTCCTCCTGGGGGGGGGTGTTTATCGCCGGCCTTCTCATCCTGCTTGCCGGGCCGCGACCGGCAGGGGCACAGAGTCCGGGCAACGTCCTGCTGGAACCCAACGAGCAACTCTTCTGCGTGCTGGCCGCCTTGAATGTTGCGGGTTACGACACGGGTCTGGGTGCAACCCCCGTAGATGACGCCCGGCAGAAAGTCCGTGCATTCCTGGAGAATCGGAAGGCTGCCGTAGCCCCCGAACTCGAGAAGTTCTATAGCCAGCACCGCGTAGAAGGTGACCCCGGTGCGGACCTGGGACAATACATTTCTCTCGCCCTGTTGTTGGGCTCGCCCCCGGACTTCCCCTTTACGGTTCCCGCGGGTGAGCTGCCTCCGGATGCGCGCGACCTCATGGGGCTAATTCCGCTCCTCCGGACTTTTTACAATCAAGCCGGATTGCTCCAGCTCTGGGCGGAAGTCCAGCCGCGCTACGAGGCGGCCATGGGGCGTTACACGTCCGCGGTGCGCCGGACTTTTGTGCTGGCTGACGCCTATTTCCGTTTCCCCGCGGGCGGCTACCTCGGCCGGACCTACACGATCTATATCGACCTGATGGGCGTGCCCGAGCAGGTCCAGGCGCGTATTTATGGCCTGAACTACTACCTGGTGGTGACACCCTCCAAGCAGCCGAAGATCGACGAGATCCGTCACCAGTACTTGCACTTCCTCCTCGACCCCCTGGCCGCCAAGTACGCGGGCGAGATCAACCAAAAGGCCGCCCTGGGCGTGATCGCTCACGAAGCTCCGTTGCTCGCGCTGGACTTCAAGGAAGACTTCCCCCTGCTGGTCACGGAATGCCTGATTCGCGCCGCAGAGTTGCGCCTGGATAAGCGGCCCGCGGCAGAAGCAGAAAAAAGTTTGGCGGAAATGACCGCCGCCGGCTTGATCCTGGTGCGGTACTTCTACGATGCTTTGGCGGATTTCGAGCGCCAGGATTCTTCCATGACGGTTTACTACAAGCCGATGGTCCTGGGCATTAACCCCCGCGAAGAGCAGAAACGGCTTCTGGGCGTCCAGTTTACGCGGCGTCCGCCGGCCCCGGTTGAGAAGGCCTCACCGGCCCGTTCGGAACAAGAACGGCTTCTTGACCAGGGAGACAATATGTTCTTCCAAGGGAAGTATAGCGAAGCCAAAGCGGCGTATCAGGAAGTAATGGAGAAAGTCGATCCCAAGAACGAGCGCGCCATTTATGGTTTGGCGGTGGTTTACGCCAATACCCGCAAGCCGGACCTTGCCGAGGAATATTTCCAGAAGGCGCTCGGTACGGCCCGAGACTTGCGCATCGTCACCTGGTCGCATATCTATTTGGGACGGCTCCAGGATTTGCGCGGCCAGCGCGACGCCGCCCTGGCGCAATATCACGCTGCCTCGCTGACGGCCACGGCCTACCCTATGGCGCTGCGCGCCGTCCAGAGCGGGATGGCGCAGGCCTTCGGTGCGAGGGAGGAAGGGAAGAAGCATTCACCCTAGCCCGGCCCAGCCGGAATCTGGAAAGGAAGATCGAGAAGTAAAGGTCAAGTAGAAGCCATAGATTGGACCCTTTCGGGACGGCGTCGCCACCCGCGCGAATTGAGACTCAGGACGAAGGGGGACAACGATCCTGTTCTGTGGAAGGGAATACCTCCCCATGGACAGGGTCTTGATTCAGGGGTGGCCAGTGGCTGGCCCTCGTTGCGGGTGAGGCCGCAGGGGGGTGCCCGTGGAGCACCGCTTGCCCCCCCGCGGCGTTGATTGACAGTGAAAACCCTTTTCTTGTACGCTCAACGCAGCGGACCCGAAAGATTAATTGGCAAGCTTGCCATCTTAAGGAGAGAGAGAACGAATATGAGAATGAAATATGCATTATTGACGGTCGGGGTCTTGGTACTCTCGAGCGCCCTTTACGCTCAGCGTGCGAGCGCCCCCGTGCCCATGCCGGAGAAGGAAGTTATCAAAGAACTTAAGAGCCAGGGGCCCGCCCAGCTTATTAAGGATGTCAGCCAGCGGGGCACGGATTTCGACATGACTCCGGACACGGAGAAAAAGTTGCGCAAAGCCAATGCCACGGACGAGGTCGTCAAGGCGGTGGCCAGTGCCGGCCCGAAGGCCCGCGCTGCGGCCAAAGCTGCCGGGTTGGGAGTCACCGGGCAGACGCTCACTGCCGAGGAGAGCAAGGACTTCACGGTGATTCGGAACGAACTCGACCCGGACAAGGCCATTGCCCTGGTGGAGGATTTCGCCAAGAAGTACCCGAATAGCCCCGTGCTGAGTTACGCCTACTCCTTCGAGGCGAATGCTAACCAGCAGAAGGGGGAGGTGGCGAAGGTGGTTGCCTTCTGCCAGAAGAGTCTGGAATTGAAGAAAGACAATCTGATGAGCTTGATTATGATTATTGCTGTAATGCCTCAACCTCAATACCTGAAAGATCACGAGGCCGACAAAGAGAAGCAACTGGCGGCGGCTGAGAATTATGCTCAGGACGCCCTCAAGCAGATCGACCAGCTTCAGAAACAGGGGGATGAGGCGGATGCGGATTTTGCCAAGCGCAAAGCCGAATACGCGGCGGGCATTCACGGCGCGCTGGGCATGGTGCATCTGGACCGCTCTGAAATGGGCTTGACCGGGCCGGACAAAGATGAATTGGTTAAGGCGGAGCAGGAATATACGACGGCCGTCACCACCACCGACCGCCCCGACAGTCGCGACTACTATCGCCTGGGTGAAGCCTACAACCTGGACGGCAAGATCGATGAGGCCATCGCGGCTTTCACTAAGGCCAGTGAGCTCAGTCAGGGCACGCCGATCAAGCAGTACGCTGACAAGCAAGTGGAAGGCCTCAAAGCGCGGAAGGGGCAGTCCGCGACCCCCGCGAAACCCTAGCACCTGCCTACAGACTCCAGGTGGGCTTCTCATCGTTGGCGCCGCCCCCGCATAACCGCAAGGGGCGGCGCCCCTCGTCCGCCTCGAACGGAAAGGGGCGGCGTCCGGAGAGCATGGCGGAAAACCCTGTCGAGCAATTCCAGGCTTTCGTGGGCTATCAGTTTCGGAATCCTCTTCTCCTTCTGGAAGCCCTCACGCACTCTTCCTTTGCGCAGGAGTCAGCGGACCGGCCCCGCGACAACGAGCAGTTGGAGTTCCTGGGCGATGCGGTGCTGACCTTTGTAGTCAGCGTGATTCTGGCCGCCGCCTTTCCGGATTGGGAGGAAGGCAAGCTGACCCGCGCGCGTTCCCACCTGGTGGCCGCGCCGCACCTGCATGTCGTGGCCAGCGGCCTGGGCCTGGGCGAGTACCTGCGGCTGGGGCGCGGCGAAGAGAAGACCGGGGGGCGCAGTAAGCCCGCGCTGCTCGTCAATGCGCTGGAAGCGGTGTTGGCAGCCCTCTACCAGGATGGAGGCATCGCGGCCGCTCGTCCGTTCATCGAGCGCTTCATCATGCCCGGTGACCTTGAGGCTTGCGCCAGTGAGCTCTTCTCGATCGATTACAAATCGGCCTTGCAGGAGCACCTGCAGGCCGGGAGAATGCCTGCGGCGGAATACCGCGTGGTGGAGGAATCGGGCCCTGAGCATCAAAAGACCTTTACGGTGGAAGTCGTGGCAGGAGACAATCGTATAGCCCGCGGGCGCGGAAGCAATAAGAAAGCCGCAGAGCAGGAAGCGGCCAGGGCCGTCATGGCCGAACTGGGAGGGAAGACCGAAACGAATGGCTGAGTCCTACAAGAAATCCTCAACCCGCGATACCTTTGAGTCGTTGGTGGTCACGGTGATTTTGGCAATTTTCGGGACGACCTTCGTGCTACAGGCGTTCAAGATCCCTACCGGCTCGATGGAGGAAACTCTGCTGATCGGCGATCATCTGCTGGTCAATAAATTCATTTTCGCCCAGCCGCCCGGAGGGCTGGCTCGCCTTCTGCCCACCCGGGAAGTGCGCCGCGGCGATATCCTGGTGTTTAAGTTCCCGCCCTCGGAGGAGCAAACGGAACCGGGCGAACATTACGTGAAGCGCGTGGTTGGCCTTCCGGGTGACCGCATTCACATATTTCATCGTCAGGTCTTCGTGAATGGGCAGCCGCGCTACGAACCTTTTGTTCATCATACTTTTCCCGATGAACTCCGCCCCGGTGATGACTTCCCGCCGCCGGAGACCGAGTACCTGCGCGGCTCGACGACTGCCTGGAGCGCGGAAATGAGCAGCGACATTCGTGACGGAGAAATCGTAGTGCCGCCGGGAAAGTATTTCGTCATGGGGGACAACCGCGAGCAGAGCTGGGACAGCCGCTTCTGGGGTTTCGTTCCGCGGGGGGTGGTCAGTGGCCGGCCGCTGTTGATTTACTGGTCGTTTGAAACTGCGCGTGACGAATACCTGCACAACACTCCGGGCGACCGCATTTCCCAGATCGTCGATCTGATCATCCACTTCCCGATGAAGACCCGCTGGCGGCGCACCCTCAAGTTTGTGCACTGATGAATCCCCGCAACCGCCGCCGCGCTCGTAATCTCTCGCTCCTTCTTCTGCTTTTGGGCGGGGCAGCGTGGCTTGTTCCCTCCTACTTCAGCGCNNCCATTGAGAATGCCGAGGTCGAGGAGGACTCCGATTTTGGTTCCGAGCCCTTTGCGCGGGTGGACCGCATCGAATGCGACCTGCGCTGGGGAAGCGTGTGGCGCTCGCGCAAAGATTTTGCGCGTTTGCGCCTTTACCGCCCCAGTTTTAACCTGGTCTTGAACGCTACGGGCGAATGGAACGTGGGGAGGTTGCTGCGGCAAAGCGGCGTCACGGCTCCGGCTGGCGCGACCCCGGACGCGGCCAGTTCCCGCGTGGGAGAGCCACTCGACCTGGAGGTGGAAGACGCGCATATTGATTTCAAGGTCGGCGCAAACAAGAAACCCTTTGCCTTGACCGACGTCCGGGCACGTCTGCGCGCCGATCCCGCCGAGCGCCGGGTCGAGTTTCGGATTGTCGCAAGTCCCGTGCGATCGGACCTCGCTGTGCCCACTCCGGGCCCCGTGGAGGCAGAGGGTGTGTGGACGCCCGGCCGGGATTTGCAGGGGCCCATTGCAGCNNGGACTCTACGGGGTGCTCGATTGCGACGTTCGCCTCAGCGGTTCCCTCTCGAACCTGACGGTGGAGGGAGAATCTCACCTCACGCAGTTTCAGCGGTGGAGCGAGCTTCCGCCGTCTGACCCCATGCCCTGGACCCTCCGATTTCGCGGCCAGCTCCAGCGTGGTCACGAGCGCGTGCTGGTGGAAAGCCTGGAAGCCTCCTTCCGAGATTCGCACGTCCACCTTTCCGGGTCGGTGGACTGCTTCTCGAACTCACCGCAGCTTGACTTGGTCGTGGCCCTGGAGCGTTCGCGCCTGGAAGACGTGCTGGCCGTCGTTCGGCGCTGGTGGCCAAACCCCAGCGCTTGGAGCCTGAAGGGCAGGGTCGATGGGATGCTTTCGATTCAGGGTCCCTGGGAGCAGCGCCGCTACGGTGGTTTTGTGGGTGCGCGCGAGGCCAGCCTGGAGACGGCTTCCGGGTCGTTTCCTATTTCCGAGCTCGCCGTGCGCATCAACAATCGTGGAGCACGCCTCGCGCCGGCGCAAGTAACCCTGGCTCCGCGCGTCGTCCTGCTGGCCGAAGGCGCCATCGACCGCGCCGGCGGAATGCCTCGCTACGCCTTGCAGCTTTTCGCGAGAGGCGTCCCCCTGCACGATGCGCTGGCCTTTGGACGCGGTCTGGGGATCCGGACCTTTCAGGGTCTTGACGCCACGGGTTCGGCAACGGCCACGCTTCATTTCGCCGGCTCAGCGTGGCCCCTGGCGCGACCCGCGTTGACGGCGCGGGCGGAAATACGGTCCGTCCGGCTGCTCATTCCGGGGTTGACGGAGCCGCTCAATCTTCCCCACGCCAGCGTGCGGGTCAGTGGAGACCAGATTACCGTTGATCCCTTGGTTGCCGTCCTGGGGACAAGCGTTTTCAGCGCCAAGCTGGAGCACCGCGGCCCTCGGGGCAATCCCTGGCGGTTTGACCTGCGCGCGAACAGCCTGAGCCTGGAGCAGGGCGCCCTCTGGTTCGACGCACTGGGCCACCGCCGGCCCCTCCCCCTCTTGGAACGTCTTCCCGGCTTGGCCTCCTTTGCGGATCGCCGCACTGCCGCTTCGCAGTTGTTCGGAAGCCTCGCCGCCGAGGGACGCTTCTCCACTCCCAGCCTGACCTACCGGGGTGTGACCTTGAAAGACTTTCAGGGAACGTTTGAGGCCGCCGGCCGCACCATCCGCATGAAGGCCGCCAAATTCCACGCCAGTGGCGGCCACGGCGAGGCCAGCGGTGAGGTTGATTTTTCCAGCGCCCCCCCCCAGCTTGCCGCGAACATATCGCTTGCCGGCCTGCCGGTCGAGGCCTTGACTTCCCGTTTGCCCAGCGCTCTTCAGGGTATGCGCGGGGCTGTGATGGCGAGTGGACACTTCACGACGCGCGGCTTGGGGCGTGAGGAACTGGGAGATAACTTGGTGGGAGAGGCGACCCTGCGCTCCAAGGACCTTTCCTTCAGCGATTTCGATCCTCTGGAGACCCTGGTGCGGCAGGCGCATTGGGGAACACTCGAGCCCGTGCATGGCCCGCAGGTGGCCCACTCCGCGGCCATGATCCTGGAAGTCGCAAGTCGTCGCTTGACCCTGAAGAACGCCGCGCTCGAGTTAAGCGGTGCCACGCTCCAGCTAAGTGGCACATACGCCCTGGGCGGAGCGCTCAACCTGGATGTGCGCACCGACCTGCGACACCTGCGCCG
>PMYF01000455.1 GCA_003171295.1 Acidobacteriota bacterium
GGGTACTGCGCGGCGGGTGCTGGAACTCGCGGGCCGACAAGTGCCGCTCGGCCTACCGCCTCGACGAAAACCCCGGCTACACCGACGCCTGTTTCGGCCGCGACGTGCACGGATTCGTGGGCTTCCGCTGCGTCCGAGGCGAGGGCGAAGGCAAGCCGTGAGGGGCGATTTGGGGTAAGATGGGTAAGGCAAAACGTGCGCTTTTTGATCGTTTGTGATTTCTTTCTGCCCCTGTTTGAATCGAATCCGCGCCCGCCGGGGCGTGGCGGGCATGTCGTGCCTTCGGGGCGCCAAGCCCCATCCCTGGGATTTCCCGAAAGCGGTCTTGGGTGGCATTGAACGTCGTTTTCCCTCGCCCTCTTTACAATCATCAGGTAACTGCTAGAATCAGATCACGTGAGGCACAATATAGAATCTCTTGAGGAATCGCCAGGTGCCAGCCAATGCGAATCCCCTGAAGCGGTGGGTGGCTATAGTTGAAACTGTTTGTGACGAAGACGACGACGGTCCATTCGATACGCCGATTCTGCGCGGTGCTGTAGTGTCGGCTANNGAAGAGCTGTTTTCGCGGCCTGTCGACACCTCTGAAGTTCGGAAGGAATCGTCCTCCACTTTCATTGACAACATGAGACTGCCGGTCCATCGGTGGTTTCGCTTTAGTGCCGGGTTCTCGGCTGAATGGGTCGAAGCGGTGATCCGAGACTGCGGGGTTGATCGGCCGCACGTCTTGGATCCATTCGCGGGTTCAGGGACAACCCTGCTCGCCGCGGAGAAGGTGGGCGTGGAAAGCATGGGGGTCGAGGCGCATCCGTTTATCGCCAGAATTGCTCTCGCTAAACTGGCTTGGAGATCTGACCCCAAGGCCTACCTGAACAAAGTAAGGGGCCTGCGGGAGCGAGCCGAGAAAGCTACGCCGGAAATCGATTCCTATCCGGCCTTGATTCACAAGTGCTATGATGCGGAAACGCTCGTGAAGCTGGACAAATTGAGGCGGGCCTTTGAGGAAGTGAATGACGACACCCCCTCAAGCAAGCTGGCGTGGCTGACGCTGGTGTCCATCCTTCGCCAGGTTTCTCCGGTCGGAACCGCACAATGGCAGTACATACTGCCTAATAAGCACAAGAGCCAAGTGGCCGAGGTTTACGAGGCGTTTGATCGTTGTTGCGAGACGTTCTACAAAGATATGATGTCGGGGCAGAGCCTGGTCGGTCCACAGGCTGTTCTGGTGACGGGGGACGCACGAACCTGCAAGGGTGTACCTGACCACTGGGCTGACCTGGTCGTGACCTCGCCGCCGTATCCCAACAACTATGACTACGCGGACGCAACGCGCCTTGAAATGTCGTTCATGAAGGAGATCGACGGATGGGGAGATCTCCAGCTTAAGATTCGGCCTCACTTGATTCGGTCCTGCTCTCAGCATGTTCCAGAAAAAGCGGTGGACATGCAGCAGGTCTTGGATTCCCAGGAACTGGAACCCATTCGCGACGAGCTTTCCAAAGTATGCCGTGACCTGGCCACGATCCGATTGACCAAAGGCGGGAAGAAGACCTATCACCTTATGGTTGCCTGCTATTTTCGGGATCTTGCCTTAGTCTGGCATGCGCTCAGACGGTGTTGCCGATCCCCGTCTACGGCTTGCTTCGTTGTGGGTGATTCCGCACCCTATGGCGTTTACGTGCCCGTAGTCCCCTGGCTTATGAGTCTTGCTGTTTCCGCGGGATTCAACTCGCCCGAGTTTGAAAAGACCAGAGAAAGGAACACGAAGTGGAAGAACCGTAAACACCGGGTTCCGCTGCAAGAAGGTCGTCTCTCGGTGAAAGGATAATCATGGCGGGCTCACCGGCACACCGTTGGGGACAAATCATTGGCGAGGTCATTGAAGCTGCCGTGCTGCCCATGCTTACGGATTTTGCCGCGAAGCACCACCTTTACCTGGACAAGCATGGAAAGCGCTCTTGCAGGAAGGGCCTTAAGTGCACTTGGGTTGATTCCAACAATAATTCACACGACTTGGACTTTGTGCTTGAGCGAGGGGGCACACCAGACAAGATCGGGACGCCGGTCGCTTTCATCGAAGTGGCGTGGCGGCACTATACGAAGCATTCTCGGAACAAAGCACAGGAGATTCAAGGCGCAATCGTTCCCCTAGCTGAGACCTACGGCCATTCCGCCCCATTCAAGGGTGCTATTCTTGCCGGTGTTTTTACCGAAGGCGCCCTCACCCAGATGCGGTCGCTCGGGTTTACGATTCTCTATTTCCCCTATGAGATGATTCCTCTGGCGTTCAAGAGAGTGGGCATCAATGCCTCATCCGATGAAGATACTCCGGACGCCGTCTGTCAGAATAAGGTCGATGCCTACGAACGGCTCACTGCCAGGAGGCGGAAGAAAATCTCGGCCGAGTTGTTGCGCCTGAACTCGGTACAAGTAGACGGGTTCCTGCGTGCCTTGACGGTAGCCGTTTCGCGGCGCATCGAAAGGATAGTCGTTCTTCCCCTTCATGGGGCGAGTGAGGAACTGGCGAACCTGGACGAGGCAATTGCTTTCGTCAAAGGCTATGAAAACAGCAGCAGGAGCCTCTCCTTTCAGCGATATGAAATTCAGATCAGATACTCGAACGGCGACCGGATCGAAGGCAGATTCGTTGACAAACAGGGCGCTATCCAGTTTCTGGAAAGCTACAGGGCCAAGTAGCGGTATTCCTGGGCCCACATTCTCTCCGGATCAGCCTGGTACATCACATGTCTTTAGGCTGCTTGCACGCACGCGTATGGTGAATAGGCGCATAATCTCCGATGGCCCTCAGGCCGGTGACCGCAGGCGGCTCCGATGAACCCCCGCTGCTCCAGGCAGGCGCGCGGCGTGGCGCCGAACGCGGCGGCACCGCAGCAGCCCGTCCGGACGACCAAGGATGAGCGAGTCGCGCCGGGCACCGGGGTGCTTGCGAAGAATCGCCTCGATTTCGGCGGGGGTCACGGCTTTCCTTCCTTTTCAGCGCCCGCCAGGCGGGCAAAGTACGCCACCTTTTCGAGCGACATCGTCATGTCGATGTCCTCGACGTATACGTTGCCGGCCACCCGCAGCGGGATCGGGGCGAAGTTCAGGATGCCCTTGACGCCCGCGCGGCAAAGCCGGTCGGCCACCTCTTGCGCGGCGATGGCCGGTACCGCGATAATCCCCACCAGAATGTTCCGCTCCTGCACCACCGGCGCAATCTCCTCCAGCGGATAGCAGCGGCATCCGTGGATGACCCGGTTGACCTTGTAGGGGTCGTTG
>PMYF01000252.1:0-12660 GCA_003171295.1 Acidobacteriota bacterium
GCCTGGATGTACGAGCCCTTTGCTGACGATCCCGCCAACCGCGGCATCCCCCTGCCGCTGATGAACCCGCCCGCGAAGATGGAGGCGCTCGCGGGCGGGGCCGACCAGGCGCAAATTCAGCTCTGCATTCACGCCATCGGCGATCGCGCGATTGCGGAAATCCTCGACTTATACGCGCGGCTGGGGGCCGGCCAGGCNNCACCGCTTCCGCGTGGAGCACGCTCAGCACCTGCGCGAACAGGATTTCGCGCGCTTCGGGAAGTTGGGCATCGTCGCCAGCATGCAGCCCTATCACGCCATCGACGACGGCCGCTGGGCCGAAAAGCGCCTGGGGCATGAGCGCGCGCGGCGGAGTTACGCATGGCGGTCGATGCTCGACGCCGGCGTGCCCCTGGCGTTTGGCTCAGACTGGCCCGTGGCGCCCCTCAGCCCGATTCTGGGCATATATGCCGCGGTCACGCGCGCCACGCTGGACGGCAAACATCCGGAGGGCTGGTTTCCCGAGCAACGCCTTACCGTGGAAGAAACTTTGCGCGCCTACACACAGGGCGCTGCCTTTGCGGCCTTTCAGGAAAAGGAGAAGGGAAGTATCGCGCCGGGAAAACTGGGCGACGTCGTGGTGTTTTCGGACGACCTCTTCACCATTCCCCCAGCTAAAATCAAGGATGTGTGCGTGGTCATGACGATCGTGGGCGGCAAGATCGTCTATCAGGCTGAACGGTAGTTCCGCTTCTTGATAAGGAGGCGGCCAGGGGGTGGTTGCGTCTCCCGCCGCAGATGAGAGATTGAACTCTGCTCGAACCCGAGGTAAGATTTGGCCCCGCGAGAAGTAGCCGGTGTCAGTAAGGGCATCGGTTATCGGCCGGCGACTTCTGATTGAGTCTCCGATGTGGTGGGAAAAGAAAACTCGGCCGGTGGTGCCGCCCCTCAGCGAAAGCCCGCAAGAGGCTCTGCTGGCGCCTCCAGAAGTGGAACCTGTTATGAGTGAATTGACACCGAAGGTGGTGAATCCAACCGCGCCCGGGACTCCGCGCACACTCCTTGGTCGCACGGTGGTGGCACAAGGGCAATTAACCGCCAATGAGGATTTGCTGATTGAAGGGCAATTCCAAGGGAACATCACGCTTGATGACCATTGCTTGACGGTTGGCACCGAGGGTCACGTCAAGGCGGAAGTCCGGGCCCGGCAAGTAGTGGTTTTGGGTTCGGTGACCGGCAACGTTGCAACTCGCGAGAAGATTGAGATCCGTCGCACGGGGCACGTGGTGGGGGATCTGCAGGCTGCCTCGGTGGCCATTGAAGAGGGAGCTTACTTCAAGGGCAGTATTGACATCACGCGCGAAGGGGAGACTGAGAACGCGCGAACTGTGACGGTTCCCAACACCTTGAAGCCCGGCGTCTAGGAATCACGCGTTCGGCCGCAGACACGGGCAAGCGCCAGAGGGCGTAAACGACCACATCCCGTTTTGCCGCTGCCTTGCCCCGGACGGGAAAGGGGCCGGCCCGGCCGAAACGGGCGGCTTGCCATGGCGCTAACCAACAGTCGGGAAGACACCCCCCGCAATTCTCTCGCCCCGCCGGGGCTCAGCCACGGCCTGCAGTGGCTCTGGCAATACCTTGTGCATGACCGCCACCCCCACTTCCTGGAGTGCGGCCCCGTCCGTCAATCCACTTTGGACGTCCTTTTGTTGCGTGGGGTTAAGCTTTACGTTACGGATCTGATAACTCCCGTGCAGCAGAACGATGCGGCTTTCTGGTCCCGCCAGGGGAAGAAACCAGTTTTCCTGAGCGAGGATTTCCTGGCGCAGCTCCCGGCCATTCCCCCGGAGTCACTCTCGGCCATCTGCTGCTGGGGTCTGCTGGACTTGCTTCCCCATGAGGCGCTGCCGCCGTTGCTGGAGCGCTTTCACTCCTGCCTGCAGCCGGGCGGGGTGCTCTTCTGTATTCTGCGCGAACCGCACATTGTGGCGGGCGCTGAGGCGCGCTGGTGGTTCGAAAGCCTGACGGTGCTCGGCTCCGACAACGGCAAGCAGAAACCCTATCCCTATCCCGCCCTGACGAACCGCGAGATGGAACGACTCTTCCCCGGCGGTAACGTCAAAACCTTCCTGACGCGCTCCGGGCGCCGCGAAGTGTTGGGGATTAAGTAGCGAACTTCTTCCTCGCTCGGTCTTCCCACACAATCTGCTACTCCCCGAAGGGGCGCTCTCCGCCGATCCCTTCCCCATGCATGACCTCTTGAACCCCCGAGGCCAGCGCTACAGTCGGCGGTGAGGACACCGCCGCTACAATGGCGCTACTCGGCTTGGACCAAGCCCTTCTTCACGGCGTAGAGCACCAGTTCCGCGGTGCGGTGGAGGCCGAGGGTTTCCATGACTCGGGCGCGATGCACGGCCACGGTATTCACACTGATGTTGAGGAGAACGGCAATTTCCTTGTTGGATTTGCCTTGGGCGATAAGTTGCAGGACTTCCTTTTCTCTGAGGGTGAGGCGTTCGTAGGGTTCCCTTGTGGAATCCCGGAAAGATCCGGCCTTCATGCTTTCCAGAACGACGTGGGAGATGGCCGGGCTAAAATAGGCTTCGCCATCGGCCAGCGCTTTCACGGCGCGGTTCAGGTCCAACTCCAGCGCATTTTTCAGCATGTAGCCTTTGGCGCCGAGTTCAAAGGCTTTGCGGATGTAGGCGTCATTCGAGTACATGCTGAGGATAAGGATTTTGACTCCCGGATCGGCCTTGAGGATTTCCGCCGTCGCCTCCAGGCCACCGAGGTCGGGCATGGAAAGGTCCATGACCACGACTTCGGGCTTGAGCGTTTTGCACAGCTCAATTGCTTCCAGGCCGGTGCGGGCCTCTCCCACCACAGTGACCTTGGGATCGTCTTCCAGGATTCGGCGGAATCCCTGCCGGACCAGGGTGTGATCTTCGGCAAGCAAGACTCGAATTTTCTTTTCAGGTTCGTTGACAGCCACGGTTCAACTCGCTTCCTCGGAAATGGGGTGCAGGGCGGGCCGGGGGTGTGGGACGCGCACGCTGACCGTCGTGCCCTTTTGGGGTGCGGAGCGAATGGCGAAGGAGCCGTTCAGGTGCTCAGCGCGTTCGCGCATTCCCATCAGCCCAATGCCTTGACCTGCTGCCCTGCGGAGGTCCGCGCCAGCCTCGAAGCCGGCGCCATTATCGCGGATTTCCAGGTTCAGTTGGTTTTCTTTTTCTTCCAGGATTAGCCAGGCTTCCCGCGCGCCGGAATGGCGCGCCACGTTGTTCAACGCTTCCTGCACGATGCGATAGACATGGATGGCCGCCTCGGGAGGGAAGATACCGTCGGAGAGCTTGCCTCGGTAGTGCACCTGGACGCCCGTCTGGCGCGCGAATTGTTCCACAAACCATTCCAGCGTTTGTTGCAGGCCGAAATCGTCCAGGATCGCGGGACGAAATATCTGGGACTCATCCCGGACGCTCTGCAAGGTGTCAGCCACAATTTTCTTGACGGCTTCAACATCCTGGACGAAGACGGGGTCCCTGTCCAGAGCTTTCTGCCCGGCCCGTCCCAGCATGACGCCGATGGCCGTGAGGATCTGCCCGAAATGGTCGTGGAGATCGCGCGCCACGTGGCGCAGGGTTTGTTCCTGGACTTCGATCAGTTTCCAGGAAAGCATGCGCAGTTGCTCAGACTGCGATTGCAGCCTTTCCGCCAGGTGGTGCAGGCGCTCGAAGGTCTTGCGGTTGGCTTGCAGGGTATAGAGCCCCGTCCCCAGCGCGACCAGGAAGAGCACAGCAATCAGCAGCAGAATGTCCTTCGAGACTTGCCCGTAGACCAGGCTGACGCGCTGGGCAGCCTCCTGCTGGGCCTGGTCATTCAAGTTCAGCAATTGCGACACGACGCGGGAAATCGTTTCCCGCTGCTCTTCGAGCTGGGAGCGGATCAGGTAGCGGGCGGAATTTTCGTGGCCCTGGTCGGCCAGCGTGAAGGCTTCGTCGGCAGAGAGCCAGAAGTTGTCCAGGAGGTCGCGGAGTTGCCGCCGCTGCTGGTCACTGGCCGGAGTATTTATGGCGTATTCGACCTCGCGAGCCAGGGAGCTGTTCATGTCCTCTTGCAGCCGCGAAAATTCACCCTTCCAGTAGAAGATCGGGTAGCGGCTTTCCGGGAGGGTCATATCGCGGAGCGACACGGCAAGCTGGTAGGTGTCATCCTGCAACCGCAAAAGCTGCAGGGAGGCTTTGCGGTTCTTCTGTACCACGTTGACCTGGAAGTCCTGCAGCCAACGGATTTCGTGGATGGTGTAGGAAGCAAAGATGACGAAGATGGCGAGTGTAACGCCCAGGCCGAACCATAAGCGCCGGGAGGGTGAAGGGATCTCCATTAAGAGGTCGGGTTCGGCTTCGCGTGAACGCGGGGTTTTGCCCGGTTTCCCGGGTGGGGATACTCGCGCAACTTCCGTGGTTTCTCTTAACATAAGAATGTGCGGCATCCCTCCCCAGCGTGGAGAGGACTTCCTCGTCCCTGCGATTACCTATAAGTTATCGCAAGGCGGGCATTGCAGCAACCAAAGTTCGGATGGCGAGCGGCTCCCAGTTGGCTCACCACTTCAGTTGTTTCGGAACCTCGCTGACACTTCGATTCTTCCACTGAATCCCCCCGGCAGCCTACTTGGCCCGGGGGCGGAGGGTTTTGAAAACTGCCGCCAGTTGGTCCAGGGAGAGTTGCTCCGCACGCAGATTCCCGGCATGGCCCGCCTCCGCCAGAGCTGCCGCGACCTGTTCCCGCGCGTAGATGGCGCCCAGGTTGTTGAGCAGGGTCTTCCGCTTCTGGGCAAAACAGCGCTTTACGAATTCCAGGAATTCATCACATTCTTTCCGCGTCCAGTGCGGGAATCTGGGCCGCATTTGGAACGTCACCAGCGCCGATTGCACCTTCGGCGGGGGGGAGAAGGCTCCGGGCGGGACTGCCAGCGCGAGGCGCGCTTGGGAGTAGAGTTCGGTCGAGACGGTCAGGTAACCGTAATCCCGGCTTCCGGGTCGAGCGATCAGCCGTTCGGCGACCTCCCGCTGCACCAACAAGCCCATGGCGCGCAGGCAATTCCGATAGGCGAACAGGTGATGCAGAATGGGTGACGTGATGTAATAAGGGATGTTCCCGAAGACAAAACATTCCGTCAGGCGCTGCTGCCGGCAGAGCTCCGTAAAATCCACGCTGAGTACGTCGGCGTGGAGTATCGCCACGCCGGCATCCTGCGCAAATCTATTCTGGAGTTGCAGCGCCAGGGCAGAATCTATTTCAATGCCCACCACCTTGCGGACGCGTTCCGCCAGCAGGCCGGTCATCGCCCCGCGCCCCGGGCCGATTTCGATCACCAGGTCATCCGCGCGCCAGGGGAGGGCATCAAGAATCCTCTCTCGATAGCGCGAGTCTGCGAGAAAATGTTGGCCGAGTTTGGGGCGTGGCGTGGAGGGCATGAAAGCCTGGCAACCTTGCCCGGAGACCGCTCGCCGCCCCGCCGGGACAGGCGTCGTCCCCAAGTCCGCGCCGCATCATAGCACGAGCGAGGAGTCCTTGACTTTGCGGGGGGCATCTTCTAACGTAGCCAAGGCCGGACTCTTCATCTCGCTGAAAGGAGGAGCGGTGTGAAAATCGTCTTCGTCGCATCCGAAGGTGTGCCATATTCCAAAACCGGCGGGTTGGCGGATGTCGTGGGTGCGCTGCCCAAGGCGCTTGCCGCGCTCGGGCACGAACTGCAGGTCATTCTCCCGCGCTATCGCATGACTCAGCCCGGTCCTGGCCTGCCTGAATCCCAGAGCCTGACGTTGCCGCTGGGGTCCGGATTCAAATTTGCGTCCGCCCAGGACGGCGGCTGCGTCCACAACGTGCCGGTTTCCTTGATCGAATGCCCCGAGTACTTCGATCGCGAGGGCCTCTACCAGCAGAAGGGGGAAGACTATCCTGACAACGCGCACCGCTTTGCGGCCTTCTCCCTGGCGGCGCTGGAATTCTTGAAGCGCGGCAAGACTCCTCCCGACATCATCCATTGCCACGACTGGCAGACGGCGCTGGTGCCCATCTACCTGCGCAACCTCTACCGGGAAGACGCCTATTATCGGAACACTTCTGTGGTGT
Organism: Acidobacteriota bacterium; assembly: GCA_003171295.1. Taxonomy (GTDB): domain Bacteria; phylum Acidobacteriota; class Terriglobia; order UBA7540; family UBA7540; genus Bog-366. Next base: position 6,112 of record PMYF01000252.1, read on the forward strand.
TCACGATTCATAACCTGGGCTACCAGGGCCTTTTCCCGCCGCACGTGCTGCCCCAGATCGCGCTGCACGCCGGGCTGTTTACGATAGAGGGCCTGGAGTATTACGGAATGATGAACGTCCTCAAGGGAGGTATTATCTTCTCTGATTTTGTCACCACGGTAAGCCGCAAGTACGCGGAAGAGATCCAGACCCCCGAATTTGGTTGCGGCCTGGAAGGTGTGCTGCGCTCGCGGGGGGACCATCTCAAGGGGATAGTGAACGGCGTGGACTATGAAGCCTGGGACCCCGCCACCGATAAGCTTATCGCCGCCAACTATACACTGGCGAGCTTGAAGGGCAAGGAAGCCTGCAAGAAAGAGCTGCTCCAGAAAATGGGCGTCCAGTCTCCCATGCTGCGGCGGCCGGTGATCGGTATCGTTTCCCGTTTCGCGTCGCAGAAGGGGTTTGACCTGATCGCCGGCATCGCGGAGCAGTTGGCGGCACTCGACCTTTACGTCGTGGCGCTCGGCACGGGCGAACCTACGCATGAGGAACTGTTCCGAACCATGGCCGCGAAGTACCCGGAGAAGTTCTTGGTCAAGATCGGTTACGACAATACCCTGGCCCACCAGATTGAAGCGGGCGCGGATATGTTCCTGATGCCCTCCCGCTACGAGCCTTGCGGGCTTAACCAGATTTACAGCCTGAAGTACGGCACCGTTCCCATCGTGCGGGCCACCGGGGGCCTGGATGATACCATCGCGTCCTTCGACGGCAAGTCGGGGACAGGGTTTAAATTCCAGGATTACTCGCCGCAAGCCTTGCTGGCCGTCATCCGCCACGCTCTGGAGGTCTTCGCGGTGCCCAAGAGTTGGCTACGCCTGATGTACAACGGTATGAAGGAAGATTTCTCTTGGGCAAGCTCCGCCAAGGAGTATGCCAAAATCTATCAGTCCTTGCAGAAGGCCCCAGATCGTTCAGCGGCGGAAGCCTTGCCCGCCGGAGATGTCTTCAAACGTGGAGGTTCTTAAGCATGGCCGGTAGTCATACGTTGGAACTTAGCGACCAGAACTTTGAGCAAGAGGTGCTCAAGTCCCCGCAACCCGTGCTGGTGGATTTTTGGGCGACGTGGTGCGCACCCTGCCGCATGTTGGCGTCGACGGTGGAGTCCATTGCGGAGGAATACGCCGGTCGCGCGAAAGTCGGCAAGCTGAACGTGGATGAGAATATCCTCGTCACCAGCCGTTACGGGATTCGCAGCATCCCCACCCTGCTTCTTTTCAAAGGCGGGCAGGTGCAGGAACAGGTGGTGGGGGCGACGTCGAAGGACGTTATCAGCAAATTACTTGATAAACATCTCTAGCCGGTTGCCGAAAAATATGGTAGCGCCGACCTTTAGGTCGGCACGTGCTGAGCTAAAGCTTAGCGCTACAACACGCCATCAAACTGGTCAGAGGCCGCGAGGACATTTTCTATCAACCTAAGCGGTTGCCGAAAAACCGTCCCAGGATGCCATCCTGAGCTTTGCGAAGGATCTGCGGTCTCGCCTAAGCAGAGACTGGCCAGATGCTGCGCCGGCCCTCCGCCCTCAAGATGGGCGGGCTGCGGGGCGGCGTTTATTTGATTGCCTCCCATGCGTGAAAGCGTTCGGAGTAGAATCACGGGACGCAACTGCGTCCTATAGAGAAGCAGGCTGAGCATGTCAACCAATGTCGTGGTCGTGGGCGTTCAGTGGGGAGATGAGGGCAAGGGCAAGGTGGTGGATGTCCTGGCAGAGCACTTTGATATTGTGGCGCGCTACCAGGGCGGCGCCAATGCCGGGCACACCGTGTTGGCGGAGGGAAAGAAGTTCGTGCTGCAACTTCTCCCCACCGGCATCATCCGCCCGGAGAAGATTGCCGTCATCGGGAACGGCGTAGTGATCGATCCCGAGTCGCTGCTGCGAGAGATCCTTAAGCTGGAAGAGAAGGGCGTGAGCGTAGGCCGCCGGCTGTTGGTCAGCGATCGCGCCCACCTGATTCTGCCCTATCACCGCGCGCATGAAGTCGCGGCTGAGGAGGCTCGCGGGGTGGGCAAAATCGGGACCACCGCCAAGGGCATCGGGCCCACTTATGAAGACAAGGCCGGGCGGCGCGGGTTGCGGGCCTGTGATTTGCGTGACGCCGCGAAATTTCGCGAGAAGTGCGCGGCGGTCGTGGCGGAAAAGAACCGCATCGCCTCGGCACTGTTCGGCGGCAGCGTCCTGCACGCCGAAGAATTGACGGAGCAATACCTGCGCGTCGCCCAAGGCATGCTGCCGTACCTGGTGGACGCTTCCGCCTATCTGAACGCGGAAATGGATCAGGGCAAGCGCGTGCTCTTCGAGGGCGCCCAAGGGACGATGCTGGACCTCGACCACGGAACCTATCCCTTTGTGACTTCCTCGAGCTCTACGGCGGGCGGGGCCTGTACCGGAACCGGCGTGGGACCCACGCGCATCGGTTCCGCCCTGGGAGTGTCCAAAGCATACGCCACGCGCGTGGGAAGCGGACCTTTTCCGACGGAAGCTGCCGGCCCGGAGGGCGAGAAGATTCGCGAGCGCGGCGGTGAATATGGGGCCGTCACCGGNNAACCTGGACGCGCTGGTAATCACCAAGCTTGACATCCTCGACCCGCTGCCGGAAATCCCCGTGGGCGTCGAATACGAATACAAGGGGAAGCGGTTCAAAGATTTTCCTCCCGAGATCGAAATCCTGGAGCATGCCCAGGTTCATTACCGCGTGGTACCCGGCTGGCAGCAGCCCACGTACGGCGCTCGCGACGTATCGCAGCTCCCGGCGCGCGCCCGGGATTATCTCCGCTTTCTCGCTGATCAGGTGGAAGTGGAAATCGCCATGGTCTCCACCGGACCCGAGCGCGAGCAGACCCTTTGGCTGGATCAGTCGGTGGTTGTTGGTTCGTAATCAGTTCTCAGTTGTCAGTTTTCCGTTATCTGTAATGATCGGGACTCCTGAGCCGGTTGCCAGGTGCTGGTGTCATTTGGAATGGGATCCCTTTCGAAACACTGGTCATTCCCGCGAAAGCGGGAATCCAGTCCGTCGGCGGAGCATTTCCAATGGCTTGAGGAGTAGATTCCCGCTTTCGCGGGAATGACTGCACCGGGGAGCACCCGCGTCTCGCAAATGACACGAGTACCCGGTTGCCATGGGTCATTGACTGAAAGAGCTTTGATGCTTTCGACGGATTTTCCTGCCCACGGAAGATGTTCGACCTGACTACTGACAACCGATGACTGAGAACTGACTTCCGTAAAATGATCTCCTTCGAGCAGGCCCTCAATACTGTCAAAGAGAAGTTGGCGGGAGCCGAAATCAGCCCGGGCAGGGAAGTGGTGTCCCTCGCTGCCGCTGCCGGCCGCGTTCTGGCTGAGGACATCGCCGCTGACCGTGACTACCCGCCTTTCCATCGCGCCATCCGCGATGGGTTTGCGGTACGCGCCGCCGACGTGAGCGTGCCGCCCGTGGTGCTGCGCCTGCGCGGCGAAGTCCGTGCCGGTGACCACTTCCCGGGCGTCCTCGGGGCGGGCGATTGCATATCCATCATGACGGGCGCACCGCTGCCGGCCGGTGCTGATGCGGTGGTGATGGTCGAGCACGCGGAGACCCGCGGGGACGGGGTGGAAATCCAGAGAGCCGTTCATCCCGCCGAGAATGTGGTTCAGCAGGGAAGCGAAGCCCCCTCCGGCGAACGGGTTCTCGCCAGGGGCAAGCGCTTGGGCGCCGGCGAAGTGGGGCTGCTGGCCAGCGTGGGGAAATCGCGGGTCAGTGTATTCCTGCGCCCGCGCGTGGCCATTCTAGCCACGGGCGATGAAGTTGTGCCTGTGGAGCAACGGCCGGAGTGGTTCCAGATTCGTAACAGCAACGCCCTGACGCTCTCCGCCCAGGTGGCCGCGGCCGGGGGAATCCCGCAACCTCTGGGCATCGCTCCGGATCGTTTGGAAACCCTGCGTGCTATGATCGAGGAAGGCTTGGGGGCGGACCTGCTGCTGCTGAGCGGGGGCGTTTCCGTGGGCAAGTATGATTTCGCGGCGCAAGCGCTGGCCGGCCTCGGCACCGAGTTCTATTTTCAAGGGGTGGCCCTGCGGCCCGGAAAGCCGCTCGTCTTCGGGCGTGCCGCCGACACGTTCTTTTTCGGTTTGCCCGGCAACCCCGTCTCGACGTTCGTCACTTTCGAGTTGTTTGCGCGCCCGGCCATCGCCGCCTTGGGCGGTGCGACGCATGAGGCGGTGGTCTTCCTGCGGGCTCGCCTGGCCCAGCCTCTCGAAGCCAAGGCGGGGCTTACGGCCTTCCTGCCGGCGCATTTGGCCTGCCCGTCCGGCGACCCCGTGGNNGGGGCAGGCGATTGGGTGGATGTGCTGCCGATTGCGCGGTGATGAACATGGGTAGGAAACTAAGCCATTACGATTCTGCTGGGCGCGTCCGCATGGTGGATGTGTCCGCGAAGCCTGACACGCTGCGGCAGGCGGTAGCGAGTGTGCGGGTCCGCATGAGTCCTGCCGCCCGGCGCGCCGCCCGGCACAACCCCAAAGGTGATCCTCTGGAAATCGCGCGCATCGCGGGCCTGGCGGCGGCCAAGCGCACTGCGGAATTGATTCCACTGTGCCACCCGCTCCTGTTGAGTCAGGTTGATGTTCAGGCGAAATTCTGCAAGAATGGCGTGGAGATTTCTGCGACAGTGCGCTCGAAGGGCCCGACGGGTGTTGAGATGGAAGCGCTTACGGCGGCGGCTGTGGCGGCCCTGACGGTCTACGATATGTGCAAGGCGGCGGACCGCGGCATGGAGATCTCGGAACTCCGCCTCCTCGAAAAGAGCGGAGGGAAAAGCGGTCTCTATCGCGCGCGCCCGCGGCCGGCCAGGTGATTTCTGGAACGCTGCGGGAGGCGGAAATCGCGCCGGCTTCTAGCAGTTTGTTGAAAAACTTTCGAGGTTGTCATCCTGAGCGCAGCGAAGGATCTCGCTCTGCCGGCTCAGGGTAAACTTCGCGAAGAATTTGCTCCGGCATGGCTGGCAAATGCCGAGCTAAAGTTCGGCGCTGCTACAGGCCATCCCTGTGGCCGGATGACCCCCGGCCATTTCGTGCACCCCATGGGGGAATTAAGGTTGCTCGAGTGGCGTCAACTCTCAAAATCCTCGTCGTCGACGATAATCCGGAAATTCTAAAGCTGGTCTGCCAGAGCCTGGAGAAGTGTGGCGAGCTGTTCACGGCAGCGGATGGCTCGGATGCTCTGATGAAGGCCATCGAGATCAAGCCCGACCTGATCATCTCGGACTACTCGATGCCCGTCATGGACGGCCGCGCGCTTTTTGACAAGCTGCACGCACGCCCGGAAACTCAGAATATTCCCTTTGTCTTCCTCGCCTCGCAAAAGGAAATTGATGAGCGCCTGCGCATGATAGTGGAGGGTGTGGAGGACTATTTCGTTAAGCCCTTCTTCCTGCGTGACCTGTACTTGCAGGCGCGGCGCATCACGGCCCGGCTGCTGCAGCAGCGCATAGAAAAAGAGGGTGGGGGCGCGGGCATCAAAGGGCAGCTCACGGAAATCAGTCTGATTGACTGGATGCACACCCTCGAGCAGGGCCGTAAGACATGTGCGCTGCTCTTGCGGTCGGGTGGCGAGCAGGGTGCCCTGTATTTCAGCGACGGCCACGTGACGCATGCCGTTTGTGGCGGCCTGACGGGCAACCCCGCGGTCTTCAAGGTCCTGGGTTGGACGGAGGGTGACTGGGAAGTGGATTTCCAGAAGCATTCGCCCGAGCACACCACGACGATGTCCACCCAGGGGCTGATGATGGAGGGCTTGCGCCTGCTGGACGAAGCGCACCGGGATGCGGGTTAGTTGGCCGCGCGGCGGGGCGCAGCCAGGGACCTTCCTCTGATGTTTCCTCCACTACGTGCCAGGATTCTGGTCTTGAGTGACGCCGCCGCGCGGGGCGAGCGCCAGGATCAATCCGGTCCGGCCGTGCAGGAATTGCTCGAGGCCCATGGGTGGCAAGTCGCCTCGATTGAAATCCTTCCCGATGACCTCGAAGCCATTCGGCGCCGCCTGGAGGCGCTTACTGACGTGGCCGACTGCGATGCGGTCGTGACCTCCGGAGGAACAGGCGTGGGCCCCCGCGATGTTACTCCCGAAGCCACCCGCGCCATCCTCGAAAAAGAAATCCCCGGCCTGGCGGAATTGATGCGAGCCGAAGGTTTCAAGAAGACGCGGCGCGCCGCCTTATCGCGCGGTGTGGTCGGCGTGCGGAAAGCCAAGCTCATCGTCAATCTGCCGGGTAGCCCGCGCGGAGCCTGTGAGTCGATCGAGAGCATTCTCGATCTGTTGCCGCACGTCGTGGATCTGATCCAGGGGCGTACCGTGCATCACGATTAGCCGCGGGTGGCGCCGACATCGCCTCTTATGTCGGCGGCCGTTAAGGGGTCTGGGCAAGTTGTGGATAGGCGGCGGTGACGGAGATGTTCCGGGGGTTCGTGAGGCGCACACATGCATGACAATGTATCCCCTCGCGCGAATCGTGAGACAATACCGTGCG
>PMYF01000252.1:12669-13685 GCA_003171295.1 Acidobacteriota bacterium
TTTTTCAAGAATGCGGCAACGAGTGCCGCCGTGGCCGGGTTCCTGTCTGGAGGCGCACGGGTACTTCGTGCCGATCCGCTGGGCATGCCTATTGGGTGCCAGACGTGGCCTGTCAGGACGATGATCGCCAAGGCCTTTCCTGGCGCGATCAAGCAGCTTGCCGACGCCGGATTCCAGACGATCGAGCTGTGCTCGCCGGTGGGTTACGCCGACTCCGGGTTCGCCGGCCTCGGCAAATACACAGGGGCCGAGCTCCGGAGAATTTTGGGCGATCTGGGCGTCAAATGTGTGAGCTCTCACTTCGGCATCGAGGAGCTCAGGAAGAATCAGGCCGGCAGTATTGCCTGGGCCAAAGACGTCGGACTGACGCAAATGATGGTGCCAAGCCTCGACGGGCCGCGCACCCCCACGCTGGATGACGTGAAGCGGGCGGCCGACGAATACAACAAAATGGGCGAGCAGGCGGCCAAGGCCGGCATCCAGCAGGGCCTTCACAATGAGGACTTCGAGCTCACGAAGGTCGACGGCAAGCGGACCTATGATTTACTGTTTAAACTTCTCGATCCGAAGCTGGTCAAGTTCCAGTTTCAGGTCTCCACGATCAGCCAAGGCTATGACGCAGCCGAGTACTTCACCAAGTACCCGGGCCGCTTCATTTCAATGCACGTGCAGGGCTGGTCAGCGAAAACCAGGAAAGAAACAGCCGTGGGCCAGGACAGCCTCGACTGGAAAAAGATCTTTACCGCGGCGAAAACGGGCGGCATCAAGAATTACTTCGTCGAAATGAACCTGGAGTTGATGAAGGCCAGCGTTCCCTACCTTCGCAATCTCCAGGTCTGATGAAACCGCATGGGTCCTGGATTACCGGCGTCCCTGCTAATCGGCGTCGAGGCGGCAAGGGTCGCGGGCGGCGCCGCCATCGCCTTTTATGTCGGCGGCCGTCAAGTAGCCGGGACTGACCAACTACCTGGGACCTCGCGCCATGGCCGCTCCGCCTCGATCTGTGCTATGATTTC
>PMYF01000252.1:13726-16281 GCA_003171295.1 Acidobacteriota bacterium
GTGATGCCCTATGAGTGCGGCGTCACGCCGGAATCCGACGCGCGTGGCCGCTACACGGTGCGCTTTTACGTCATCGCCATTCTCTTTGTTGTCTTTGAAGTGGAGACGGTTTTCCTCTACCCGTGGGCCGTGCAGTTCCAGGCGCTCGGGCTGTTCGGGTTGGTCGAGATGCTGGTTTTCCTGGGCATCCTGATTGTCGGCTATATCTGGGCCTGGAAGCGCGGCGCGCTGGATTGGATTTAGCGGTCCATCCTTCTACTGCCTGGAATTCCCACGGAGGTTTGGCACTCCGCTCCTTCTTCAATTCCTGACACCCAGAGGTCTTTTGATAGCATGTAATACGGCGGGCGGAGAGCTGCCCAGAACGCCGCCATGAATACGTAGAGGGGAGAAGCTTCATGCCGCAGGGAAAAGTTGTGCAGCCGAAAGCAGAGGAACTCCGGGCGCTGGCCGAGCTGTTGCTCGAAGCGGGCGCGGGCGGAAGGGTGGAGGACGGCGCGCGCGCCGATTTGGATGTGGAGCTGGGGAAGCGCGGCTTTACGAGCCTGCGCGCCTACGCCGGTTCACTTGAGAAGGATCCGTCCGGAGCGGCAACCTATTATTTGGCGATGGATGCCGTGGAGGGGAGCCGCGTCGAGCCACGCTTGCTGGAATTGAGTTCCGAAGCACACGGCCCGGCAGGGCGATTCCGGAATCCCCTGCAGGAAGAGCGCTGGCGGCTTTCCGGGGGCAGGGAAGTTGGTCTCAAGCTGTACTCTTTCGCGTCGCGCGACCACGAAGTCCTCCGGACGTTTGCGGAAGAAGTGTCGCCGGCTTTCCTGCCGCGCCCGCAACGCGCACTCCCGGCCATCGCCACGGGCAACCGTCATCCCGAGATCAGCCTGCCCGCCGCCTTCGCGGCCTTCCGGACTATTCTTGCCAAGCTGGGCGCGAACTGGGCCTCGACGGTGCAGCTTTCCGCGACGCGCGAAATGACCACGGAGGACGTCATCGCAGCCCGGGACGGTGAGAACCCCGTCGCCGTCGGCCACACGCGCGTTTCCATCCGCCACCTGTATCACGCCGGGCTCTGGGCCGCCATCCGATCCGGCTGGCGCGCCGGCTATACGGCCGAAGCGGACCACTTCATCGTGGCGGGTTCGACGGAACCGGAAATCACGCGGTCGGTTGAGATCGTCAAGGAGGCCATCCGCCACGCCGCGGGCTATACGAAATTCACCACGGATACTTCGCGCCTGTTCGAGCTCGAAAGTGACCCGCGCCATCCCCACGCCTGGAGCGCGGCGGCTGTCGAGGAGAGGTTTCACCAAGTCTTCTCGGCCGAGGAGGCGCGTTGGATTCAGGCGGAGTTCTCGCGGCCTTTCCAGATTGCGGAAACCACCTACCGTTTGGGGCGGGAAGAGGTGCTGCGTCTCGCCGTGAAGTTTGGGCGCAGCCTGAAGTTGAACGAAGAGCTATTTGATTGCATCCGCGCGGCCAAGGCCGGCCTCAGGGGAGGCGCTGACTTCGACTTTGAGCCCTCGCTCGACGAGGCCGAGACGCTTACCACCGCGAAGGAATTGCTGTTCTATATGCACTGGCTGAAGGCGCGGGGCCGCGCGGCGCAGTTGGTCCCTCCCAATCTCGGTTTCAAGAAACGGCAGGCCTACCCGGTGAAGCTCGGAACCACATCCGAGTTGGGAGTCGGGTTGGAAGACTATTCCCACCACAAGATGTGGCCGGAGCTGGTGCCGGTGGTGGTGCGCGATTTCCAGGCGCAGCCGCTGGCGGAGCTGGCCGCCCGCGTGGCCGAGCTCGCCGCCGTGGCGCGGTTCTTCGACGGCACCCTGAGCATTCATTCCGGCAGCGGCAAACAGGCGGAAGTGCTCGAGTGCATCGGGCAGGCCACGCGCGGCCGCGTGAATTACAAAATCTCCGGCGAACTTCAGCTTCAGCTCCTCGATGTGCTTTCCGAGCAGGCGGCGGGCACTCCCTGGCGCCAGCTCTTTGAACGGATGGTCAAACGCACCAACGAATTCGCCGCCCAAGGCGCGTTTGGAGCGGAAAGCGAACTGGCCGCGCAGTACGTGAAAATGGGGCGGGAGTTTTACCTGGGGGATGCCGCCCGCGGCCGGGTGGATGGGAACCTGTTCCTGGTTTTCTGGCTGGGCAATGTGGTGGGCAGCCACGACCGGCAAGCGCCCGACGGTGACCACCGCTTCTTTAAGGAGAAAGTCGACGAACTGCCGGATGATCTGTTGACGGAAATACGCAAACGCAACAGCCACTATATCGTCTGGCTGGCCGAGCATCTGCGCGGCTGAGCTGCGATTCTCGCCCCAGCCGGTCCGACCTCTCAAACAAATCCCCTCGGCGTGGCGAGCTATCCCTGCCAGTCAAGCGGGGCGCAATTCGCGGGGGTCTACTGGACGCGGTAGAGCATCTCACCGGCGCGGGGCACCAGCAGGATGCCTTCGTCCTCGCGGCCTTTCCAATCCTGGAGCCGGATGGCGGAGGGATCCAGAAAACCCAAGTTGACGCGCCGGCACCGCGCTTCGGGAATGCCCGTGGCCAGC
>PMYF01000936.1 GCA_003171295.1 Acidobacteriota bacterium
GCCGGGCATCTCCAGTTCATTCATTTCAGCCCCGACCCGGTGGAAACCCCAGGCCTGTTCTGAGTGGGAGCGGCCCGCGTGACCACCATGGGACGGTTACTGCGCCGAGACTGTTCCTCCCGTGGCCGGCGTCCGCGGCGCCCGGCCGAATTCCGAATGGTGGCGGCTGTAGGCGATGTAGATGCTCAAGCCGATGACCAACCACACGAGGAATCGCACCCAGGTTTCCACAGGCAGGCTGGCCATCAGGATCATGCAGGATACGATCGCCAGAATAGGGACAACGGGCACCCAGGGCGTGCGGAACGAGCGCCGGCGCTCGGGTTGCGTCCGGCGCAGCACGAGCACACCCAACGCGACCAGCACGAATGCGAACAGCGTTCCAATGTTGGAAAGATCAGCCAGCGTGCCGATATCAAAGATGCCGGCCGGAATAGCCACGAAGAGTCCTGCTGCGCAGGTGCTCACGTGAGGCGTGCGAAAATGTGAATGCACCTTGGAGAAGACCTGCGGCAGCAAGCCATCGCGCGACATGGCGAACCACACGCGGGCCTGCCCCATTTGAAAGACCAGCAGGGAGCTGACCATCCCCGTCAGCGCGCCGATCGAGACCCACTTCATGACGTTCGGCAGGCCGAGCGCCACCAGCGCATTGGCTACGGGAGCTGCGTTGCGCAGCGTCTGCCAGTGTTGAACTCCGGTCAGGACCAGGGCCACGGTTATGTATAGTGTGGCGCAGATCACCAGGGAAGTAATAATCCCGAAGGGAACGTCTTTTTGCGGATTCTTGCATTCCTCAGCGGCGGTGGAAACAGAATCAAACCCGATGTACGTGAAGAAGACAATCGCTCCGCCGGTCAGCACACCCTGCCACCCGTTCGGCATGAAGGGCTTCCAGTTTGCCGTGTGGATGAAACGTGAAGCGGCAAAAATGAAAACCAGGATCGCTGTGATCTTAACGCACACCATGACGTTGTTGGCGCTCGCGCTCTCGCGAATGCCAATCACCAGGATGACGGTAAGGACCATCACAATGAGGAAGCCCGGAACGTTGAAGTAGGCGCCTGTGTATTTCCCACCCGCGAAGATCGGCTCCATCATCCGGCGCGGCAACTCGATCCCGAAGCCGCGCAACAGGCTGTCAACGTAAGCGGAGAATCCCACCGCCACGGCCATGTTGCTGACCGCGTATTCCAGGATGAGGTCCCAGCCGATGATCCAGGCGACAATTTCGCCGAGCGTGGCATAGGCGTAGGTGTAAGCGCTGCCCGCGATGGGAATCATCGAGGCCAGTTCCGCGTAGCACAGTCCCGCCAGCGCACAAGCAATCGCGACCAGCAGAAACGACAACGCGATGCCCGGTCCCGCGCCCGGCCGTCCCGCAGTCCCGAGCGCCTTCGCGCCGTGCAGCACGGCATCGATGAGCGGCGCCTTCAGGATGGAATGCACTTCCAGAACCTCGCCCGCCGCGGCGGTGCCGGTCAGGATGAAGATTCCGGTCCCGATGATGGCGCCGATTCCCAGCGCGGTCAACGACCACGGTCCCAGCGATTTGCGGAGTTGGTGCCCGGGGGATGCCGCGTCGGCAATGAGCTTGTCAATGCTCTTCTTCCGAAGAAGTTGGCTCGGCAAGGGACTCCTCTGCTTCGAGTGACCACTGACACCCGGGCGAAAGGAAGGGTTGAGTCACCGGAGAAGACACGTCTTCTTCATCGTGCCCACTGCCGGCAACTCCGTAACGCCGTCTGTGCGTCACTTGTCACCGCATTTCTACTTTCGCCGCGGCGGCGCGCCCGGTCCCCGCTTCTTGACCTTGGGCTTGTGAGAGCCGCGGGGTTCCGTCTGCTTCGGTATGGGCGGCCGCTTCTTGCGCACCGCGCGCTTCAGTTTCTTTCGTTCTTCCCTGTCTTTGATGTTTTTTGTGTTCATAAGCACAGTTTCCAGTAGAGTTGGATTCAGAGCTTTTCCAGCGCGGCGTAGCGCTCCAAGAGTTTCTTTGCGCCATAGCCGGGAAAGCTGATGGTCAGCTTGGTGTCTTCACCGTCTTCCTCGCAGCCCAGGACCGTGCCAATCCCATATTTCGGATGGCGCACTTTACTGCCGAGTTTCCAACGGCGGGATGGCTGCGAGCTTCCTTTCCCCCCGAACCTCACCGGACTGCCGGTGCCGCGTCCGCGCTCATGCAGGAACCGCTCCGCGCCGGCGACTGAGTTTACGGCATTTTCCCAAGTCGTGCGAGCTTTTGCTGAGAAGGCATTGCCGCTTAAGGGTTCCACAAGTTCGTGAGGCACTTCATCCAGGAAGCGTGAGCGCCGGCTGGCCTCGTAGGAGTCCCTGCCATAGGCGCGCCGTTGCTGCGCCCAGGAAAGGACCAGCCGATCGCGGGCCCGCGTCATGCCCACGTAGCAGAGCCGCCGCTCTTCCTCGATGCCTGCTTCCTCATCGAGGGTAAGCTTGTGCGGGAACAAACCCTCTTCCAGGCCGACCAGAAACACTACATTGAATTCCAATCCCTTGGCGCTATGCAGCGTCATCAGCGTGACGCGCGCATCTTCATCGTATGCATCAGAGTCCGAGACCAGGGCGGCGTGGTCCAGGAACTCCGCCAGCGTGATGCCCCGCTCTTCGGCTTCGGCGGCGGCGTTCACGAGTTCCTGAAGATTTTCGATCCGGTCCTGTGATTCCGGCAGGTTCGCCAGCTTCAAGGTTTCCACGTAGCGGGTCCGGTCAAGAATGCTCTTGAAGAATTTGCCCATCAGCAGCCGCTCGCGGTCGGCGATCAGTTCCTTCAGGAGTGCGTGGAAACTCTCCAGCGCTTTGAGGGCCCGGGCGGGCAGTTGCGGGTGGGCGAGTTCCTGCTCGAGCGCCTCCCATAGGGTGAGTTTCTGGCTGCGNNCCGATTCCTCGCGCCGGAGTATTGACGACGCGCAGAAAGGCCGCCGCATCCCGCGGATTGCCCGCCAGGCGCGCGTAAGCAAGGACGTCGCGGATTTCCGCCCGCGCGTAAAAGCTGAATCCGCCCACCAGCCGGTAGTTGATGCCATTGCTCCGCAAGGCTTCTTCCAGCGCGCGGGATTGCGCGTTGGTGCGGTAAAGAACGGCCGCGCTTCGGTCGGGATCCTGTTGGAGGGCGCGGGTGACTTCGCCGGCCACGAACAACGCTTCCTGCTCGCTGTCCCGGGCTTCATAAAGACCGATGCGGTCGCCACCGGAGCGGTCGGTCCACAGGGTCTTTCCCTTGCGCGCCAGGTTGCGGCTGACCACGGCTGTGGCGGCGTCGAGAATTTTCTGCGTGGAACGATAGTTCTGCTCCAAGCGAATAACTTTGGCCTGAGGGTAATCCCTCTCGAAGCTCAGAATGTTCTGGATATCCGCCCCGCGCCAGCGGTAAATCGACTGGTCCTCGTCGCCCACCACACACAGGTTCTGATGGAGCAGCGTGAGCTGCCGGACGAGTTGGTATTGAGCGCGGTTGGTATCCTGATATTCATCCACCAGGACATAGGTGAAGCGGCGGTTGTATGCCTCCGAGACTTCCGGAGCCTGATAGAAGAGTTCCACGGTTTTCAGCAGCAGATCATCGAAGTCCAAAGCATCGGCCTGCCGCAGCTTGCGCTCATAGAGGTCAAAAAGTGTGGCGACTTTTTCGAGCGCGCCATCCGGTGCCTGCCGGTACATCTCTTCGGGCGTGAGTCCGCGATTCTTGGCGTAGCTGACTTTCGAAAGCACGCTGCGTGGCGAGGTGATCTGCTCCGCCAAGCCCAGTTCCTGGATGCAGGTTTTCATCAAACGCTGCTGGTCATCCTCGTCGTAAATCGAAAAATCACGGCTGTAACCCAGGTGCTCGATGTGCCGTCGCAGCACGCTGACGCAGAACGAATGGAATGTGGAAACGTGCGGAGCGCCGGGGCGCAACTCTACGCGGCCTCCCAGCAACTTGGCCACACGGTCCTTCATTTGCCCCGCGGCCTTGTTCGTAAAGGTGACCGCCAGGATGCCTTCGGGGGGCACACCCTTGGCTTCCATCAGGTAGGCAATGCGGTAGGTGATAACCCGCGTCTTGCCGCTTCCGGCTCCCGCCAGGATGAGGAGCGGCCCCTCGGTTTGGTCCACGGCGGCACGCTGTTGAGTATTGAGTTGGTCCAGCAGATTCGACATGCGGGTCTGTAGGGTAGACATCTCTCCTGCGGGCGAAATGATGATTGAACCCGAAAGTTCATTGTACACGATGCAGGAACTCGCCAACAAACGTTCGCGGGGTGGCGCAGACGTCAAACCGCGATGTCTGCGCCATTTCGTTCGGGGTGGAATATTGGCCAGACACCCTCG
>PMYF01000664.1:0-965 GCA_003171295.1 Acidobacteriota bacterium
GTTTATCCGTCTGGTTTCCATCGTCGCCCATCTCTGACTCCGACCCAGCTTAGCATGGAGCCCCTTTGCGCTTCAACCGCAACCCATAGTGCCACGGCGGCAGATCAATCACCGGCCACTCGACCTCAAGCAAACCTAGGCGTCCCTTCAATCAGTTGAATCCAACGGGTTTTGAGAAGGTTCATGAGTGGCCAGTCCCCATAGGACAAACGCGAGGAGCAGGACAAGCCCCACCACCACAGCCCAAAATGACAATTTCACCAGGAACAACTCACGCGTTGGCTTGCCCCGCCGGAAAACGCCGCTCCGCACGGCCTCTGATGGCCGCTCCACGCCCCTCGTTCCTCGCTAAAGGTTCTCCGGTTGCATCCTGTTTCGAATGCTAAACACCGCCCAAAACGCCTCAGGCTAATTACTTCTCATGTCGGTAATGCACACTATTTCTCCATCAACCATCTTCAGAGCCTCACGCCAGCCCAGGCCCGTGCCAAAGGGCAAGCCCTCTGGGCACCATCCCCTGTGGGTAGCGAAAACCCCATGGCGCTGTAATTGGCGCCACTGCGCGGGGTTGGAGGGCGATTCGGTGGCGCGGGAGGTGACCCCCCTGGCTTGGAGCACGATCTGGACGTCAGGGGACTATGGGATCGGAATCGTCCTTCGGAGGATCAGGAGTGATCGCAAATCCCAGTCGAAGCCTTTGGTGAGGGGGTAGGCAGCAACCTCACGCGGCATGGCGAGTGTAACGGTGATGCAATCCGCCCAACAATGGCAGTTCGATAATGTTGCCCTTATCCGGCGGTTCGATGGGTCGAGAGAACGGACAATCCTGGTCGAGGGACCTGTGAGTTCGATGTTCGTGATAATAAGCTCGATAATCGGAGAGGATGTGGCGTAGGTGTCGCGCATTGAGGACAATGACGTGGTCTAAACACTCGCGGCGAATCGAGCCGATGACTCGTTCGACC
>PMYF01000664.1:977-5408 GCA_003171295.1 Acidobacteriota bacterium
ACCATTTGCTGAGCCGTCCAGAGAGCCGAGGGCGCTTCCGTGCTATTGAAAGGCAGGACTTGGCGACGCTCATGGGCCAGAACCAAAAAGACATACAGCACCCGGAAGGTGGCGGTTGGGACGGCAAAGAAATCCACTGCGATCAATGCTTGGGCAGGGTTTTGAAGGAAGGTTTTCCAGGTCTGGGCTCAGGGCGAACGTCGATGTTTGGGGCGGTAATGGCGGAGGGTGGAATCCGAGACCCCGATGCCCAGTTTAGCCAGTTCCGCCTGGATGCGCCGGCTGCCCCAGGTGGGATTGGCCTGCCACAGGCGCCGGATAGGCAAAGCTAAAGTGAGCGTTGAGCGACAGCCCGCAGACCAGCCCTTCTGGGCCACTCTGCGGGTTAAGTCAGATGTTCTTTAGCCGCGCGGTCAGCCCAGCTTTCACTGAGTCGTGGATATACGCGGGAAAACCCCGCGGAAGCTGCTTTTCAACGGTATTAATCGTCGTCTCGGCAGCCTGTGAAACTTCTGTCAGCACCTCGCTAGCAAGCGCCCCAGGCAAACCAGCTCGCTCTGCCGACTGAATAAAGTGTCGGCCTTTGATTTCATCGATCCGGTAATGCCTGCTGTCCCCGACTGACATCGCCAGTTTCAACTGTTTGCGCTCGATCTGCCGGGTAGCAAGACTTGGCTGTGCCGTCAGGACATCATAAACAGGCGTAAGCTTAAATCGACCGCCTCGGCCCAAGAAGATGCTGAAATTCTTGGCATGCCCGTCCGTCGCCCCAATTAGCCAAAACAAAACCTGCGCTTTAAGGAACGCTTTCTGGTCTTCGGCTGGCGTATCGCTTCCTTTAAGCAGATTCAGCCCATCAACTACGCCCGGTCCTCCCTGGCTTTGGTACTTCAAGCTCGGTGGGCATGAAAGGGCCTGACAAAAGTCTTCCTGTGGAACTCGTAGCAGTTCTTCATCGTTGGTCCATTTCCGGTCAAACCTTTCAATCACCAGCGCCGCTGTTTTCCCAAACACGGCTATTTCCGCAGCATTCGTAGGCAGGCCGAACGCCGCCATGAGTTTCAGGCAATAATACTCGTTCTCCACGCTGTTCGAGAGATCGACCCCGTTCTGCAACGTTCCGATTTGCGTTTTCAGAATATGGGTGGTCGGCGTGGTCCCGTGTGGTTTCCACCACTTTCCTTTGTAATGCAGCAACGCCGTCTTTTCCTGCGCCCCGGCGACCGAAATGCGAAACTCCCGATCCATATCGAGGCCTAGTGGCGCACGAGCGAGGTTTTCGAGCAGTTTCTCAATCCCTTGCTCGCCGATGATCTCACCCTTGATGCCCGAGGTGTCATAGACGGTATCATCGTCCTCCGGGACAAATTGAAGCGCTCCGACGCAATCACGCCCTATTTGGGACAGCAAGCTGTAGGCGTCCGTACCCTTCGCGCCAACCTTTTCTGCCACCCGCCGCCTGAGGATTTCGGAGTCCGGCAGGAGGTTTTCGCAGACGGCGACAACGCGATCGCCCCTGAATGCATCCTCCCGCAAAGGAAGCGACATCGAAATGGGGAAAGTGTTGCTCCAAGACAGCCAGCTCTCGTCATACTGAAAAGAGATCGCACCGCTTGTCTCCTTCAACAGGTGGCCGACCAGCCGGTTGTTCAGCAGAACCCGCAGGGGTGTATTTAAACGCTTGCGTGGCATCAGACATCACTTTCTACGCCCAGTCCACCTTTAGAACGGGGGGCAACGCGAAGCTCCAGGTCCAAGGCGGCGAGCACCGCCAGGATTGTTTCCAGCTTGGCAGCCGAATTCCCACTCTCCATTAATGAGATGGTTTCCTGACGAAGCCCCGCTTTGGCGCCAAGCGCCCCCTGGCTCAGTGCTCGGCTCTTCCGAGCACGACGGATCAAATTGCCGAGCTGTCTCGGATCACGGGCCAGATCACTCATGGAATCATTATGCGTCAAAACCGATAATCCGTCAATATCGGATTTAACGCATAATACGTGGGTATGTGCCATAACGCATAAAGCCTGACCCGAAAAGCTTAGTTTGGTACGGATTCTCCAGCCATCTGTCTTGTTTCGCGGGCCTGCGACCCAGCTTCACGATCGAAACCCAGGCTGTATAAAGAAAACCCGCAGAAACAATTACCCTGTCTCCGCAGTTCGGTTAAAATATCTCCATGAAAATAGTCAAAACTCCGGCGGTTCGTGAGGAGGTCGATTACATTTGTGACGTCACCGGAACACAGGCCGTAGCGACCCTGATCATGAGATTTGGCTATGGCTCACCACGGGATACTGATGTCATGCGGGTGGATTTGTCCAGCGAAGCAGCAGAAGAGGTTTTGGCACTCCTGCAGTCCAAGTATCCCCAATTCGTACCCAAACAAACAGACTCGATTATAGGGCCATGCCCATTATGCGAGCGAAGTTGAGTGTTTGATTCCAAACACAGAATGCATGCAGATTATCAACCCCCAGCTCATACAGCAGGCTCAACCGGGGCAGACCGGTAAATTCATTTTCAACGATTCGGCTCTGGTATTCTTTCCGACCTCTCAGCAGCACAACTCGATAAAGCTGGAAGGCTTAAACTATGAAGATGATTACCGCGGCAATGCGTTAGCGGGAACGTTCGGGAACAAGCGAATCGACATCCGCTTCCACCGGGATTTCTCTGATGAACACGTTCGCACCATTTGGGGGCGTGTGTGCGCTGAAAAGGAAGTCGCGTTCTTACAGCATTGGGAGGTCTTTTATCAAGGGAGGCGCCTGTAGGCGCAGCGGTTCCTGGACAAACCGCGTCATTGCCTGCGGCGACGCGTCACAGTCTGGTTGCCATCGCTGGGTTTAAAGCGGACCAATTCCAGTTCCATTTTATGCACCTTCTGCACCTCTTGGGCGAGTTCCTGGCGTATTGCAGCCAATTCCCTGGCGCGGGCCGCCCTCTCTTCTGCCAGGTCCTCCAGGACCTGTTTGGTTTGCTCAGCCCCCTTTACCAAACCCGCCTGTAGAGTTCTCCGTTCGGCGACGAGGCGGTCACGCTCGGCCTCGGCAGTCTCTTTGGCATGCGCAAATTCCACTCCCAGCCCATCCAGCCGCTCATTTTCGGTCGCAACCGCTTTTAACTCCTCCCGCAGCTGGGCGATCACACCTTCCTGCTGTTGGCAACCCTCGGTCACCGCGAGCGCCCAGACCTCACGAAACGTTTTCAAGCCCATAGGAGAATCCGCTACCGGTGCGGGACTTCCCGTACTGTTTGGAAATCAAGATTGTCTGAATTGTTGAGGCGAGCGGCGGGTGCTGCCTGGTTTTCAAGCTTCTGGGTTGGTATTTCATTACGGGATTCAGGAGGATTCGACCCGATGCAACCATGGCAACTGTTATTGGCCGGAGTGGCTGGCTGGATGAACCGCAAGCACCAACAGGCGATCGAATACCTGTTGGAGGAAAATTGTGTTTTGCGGGAGCAATGAGGCAAGAAGCGCTTGAGATTCTCGGAGGTTCAAAAGCGGCGTTTGGCAGCCAAGGCCAAAACAATCGGCCTTGGCCGGTTGAAAGCGCTTGCGCAGGTGGCCAGCCCACAGACGTTGCTCAAGTGGTATCGCGATTTGATCGCCCGGAAGTACGATGGGGGTCCGAACCGAGGTCCGGGCCGACCCTCGACCGCCGCCGAGCTCAAGGAAGTGGTCCTCCGGTTGGCGAAGGAGAACCGCGGGTGGGGTTACCCCCGGATTCAAGGGGCCCTGGCGCACTTGGGCCATGAAATCGGGCGGACGACCATCCGAGAAATCCTGCTGGGAGCGGGGTTGGCGCCCGCGCCGGAGCGCAGGCGAGGAAAGCCCTGGAAGGAGTTCTTACGGGCGCACTGGCAGGGGCTCAGCGCGGTCGATGTCTTCGCAGTGGCAGTGCTGAGTTTGGGCGGGTTGCAGCGCTATTGGGTGATGGTGGTGATGGAGTGGTGCCCCCGACGGGTGACGATAGCGGGCATCCCCGTTGAGCCGACGGGGGCGTGGGTGGAGCCGGTGGCCCGAGGCTTGGCGGATGGGTTTGGGGGAGTGCTGGCGGGCCAGCGGTATTTGATCCACGATCGGGGCGCGGTGTTCACGGAAAAGTTTCGAAGCCTCCTGGCGGCGGTGGACGTGGAAACGCTCAAACTGCCGGCGCGAGCGCCGAATCTAAATGCGCATTTGGAGCGCTGGATCCGAGGAATTCGTGAGGAATGCCTGGACCACCTAATCCTGTTTAGCGAAGCCTCCCTGAGAAAGGTGGTTGGAGACTACGTTGCCCATTTCCACCGGGAGCGCCCGCACCAAGGGTTGGAGAACGAGATCATCGAGCCGGAGTTTGAGCCTCGGAACAGGGCCGGGCAGATTCAGTGCCGCAAGAGACTTGGCGGCTTGCTTAAATATTATTATCGAGAAGCCGCATGACA
>PMYF01000232.1:0-6624 GCA_003171295.1 Acidobacteriota bacterium
AGCGAGCGGTTCCGCGTGCGGGATGCATGGGGTACATGGTTTTCGGTAGGGCACGTGGGTTCGCGAGCGGAGCGAGGGGTTCCGCGTGCCGGATGCATGGTTGATGTCCGTGGTTGTGCCGGGTGCCGTGGTTTGCGAAGCGAAGCGCAGCAACCACGTCGTCTTGCCACCCGGGCGGTTGAATCATCCATCGGATTGGTGGGAGATCGGCCTGCGGCCGATTCCTCCCACCCTACCCAAACTCAGTCAGTCTTCAGGGCCGACAGGGGGACGATGGTCAGTTCGCAGTCTTCCTTGGCCACCGAGTAGGTCACGTACAGTTTGCCCTCGTGCTCGATTGCCCAGGGGTAGGACCACTGGGGCGACTTGGAGCGGGTGGGCCAGCGGGCGGGGGCGCGGCCCTGGCGGAGCATCCAGGCCTTCTCCAGGCTTTTTGCCCCCGGGCGGCTGACGGCCAGCACCAGGAACTCGCGGCTGGCGGAATTGCACACCAGGTATCGCTGGCCGGTGGACAGCAGGCCCGAGTACGGCTTGCTCTGGGCCATGGGGAAGTTGCTCTCGACGACGGGCGACCAAGTATCCCCGCCGTCGCGGCTGATGGAGGTCAAGGCGGCATTCCCATACGAGTTGCGCATGATGGCCGTCACTTCCTGGGGCGCGGCCCACAGGGTCGTTTCGACGGCGTAGGGGGGCTTGTCGTCTTTCTTGGCCGCGTATTTGAATGGGATGTCCACCACGCGCCACTTGGTTACGTCCTTGTCGTCGATGATGGCGACGGCCGGCCCTTCGCCCGGATAGATGCCGTGGTCGCCGCCGAGAATCCACCCGCCCCCCGGCCGAGGCTGGGGGGCCTGGCAGGGCCAGAACTCCGTTGCCACCGGCCCGCGCGGCAGCCAGCGGTCGCCGCGTTCGTCGTACACGAAGGCCTCCATGTTGACGGCCATTGGCTTATCCGGCGTGAAGCGGGCGGCGAAGACCCACAGCCGGCCCTGGTGGCTCATGAGCGTGCCGTGGCCGTAGCTGCGGGCAGGGGTGGCGTCGCCGGCGACGGTTTGCACCGGCCCCCAGGTCAGGCCGCCGTCCTTGGACCACCGGCCGCGGAGGCACTGGGCGTCGGGCTCCTCGTCGCGCTTGCTGTTGGTCCAGCAGGCAAAGAGCCGGTTCTTGTGGGCAACGATGGCCGGGCCGGAGAGGAACTGGTGCTCGCCCTCGATGGCCCGGTGAACGGTCACGCGCGTCACCGGCTCGAGCATGGGAATGTCGGCGGTGGGCGGCAGCTTGGCGGCGGGATTCCACAGCGGCGGCGCCTGCACCGACGGCGCCGATGCCGGCGGGCTGGCTGGATTGGCCGTGGATTGCTTGCCCCCACTGGCGCCTCCACAGCCGGCCAGGGCCACGCCTGCCAGGCAGGCCGACAAAAGCAGCGTTTTCATTTTCTCGCTCCCGATATCCGGATATGTGAAGGCTTCAGACGCTTTCTCGGCATGAGTGTATAAACCCACTATAGCGGCCGAGGCAACGTGAAAAGCGCCCAAAGAGTCTCCCGCCGCCCCCGGCTGGGCACGCCCGAGGGCGGACGTGCCACAGGTAATCCGGATAGGCTCTTAGGTTTGCGCAGTTACACGCGGCACAAGCTGGAAAGCCTGTGCCACCAGCCGAGTGTCACCTTCCAACATTAGAGCGATTCGCTCGCCGGCCGGAGCGACCGTCATCAGCCAGCGGCGAACACCGCCGCCACCCATACTCAAACTTCCGGACTACCACGCTTCCGGCGGGAATTCCCGCCCACTTGCGGCGGGCTTGGGGTAAAATGCTCCGCGCCGGCCCACGCCGGCGACGCCGCGGGGCGTAGCTCAGCTTGGATTAGAGCGCCTGGTTTGGGACCAGGAGGTCCCGGGTTCAAATCCCGGTGCCCCGATTCAGCCCGTGCAGGCCCGAAAGGGCCTGCACGGGCTGAATAGAGACGACGCTTGAACCCGGGACCGCGGGCGAGTCTGAGCGAGCGAAGCGAGTCGAAGACGAGAACGCATCACGGGTTCACGCCGCAGGCGCCCGCGAGCGCAGCGAAGCGGAAATCCCGGTGCCCCGATTGCGGGCCGAAGGCCCGCAATAGAGCAGGTGAGCACAAGAGCAGGTGAACAGGTGAGAAGAGGCAGAGCCGCAAGAGCGTAGAGGCTCTATAACGGGAAAATCCGCTCACCTGCGGTCTCCTGTTCACCTGTTCAACTGTTCTGCTGTCTTGGTCTTCCGCCGGAGGCGGCGCCTGGTCATCCCGCCCACCGTAGCGGCCTGCCATTTCGCCGCCACCGGCTAAGCGAGCATTAGCGAAAACGATCAGGCAGAAGCCTTGCGAGTTGGCCCACCCTCCGGTTAGCATAACTACCCGTGCGCGGAGGCGAATTACTCCGGCTATTAAGTCTTCTTTACGTCCCAGAATTAGGTAGAGGCTACATGATCCAGATCGATTGCAATCGTGCATGCTGCGTTCAGTCTATTACATGAGGAAACCATGCGCAAGTCGATTCTCCTAATGGTTGCGGTTTGTTCAATAGGTTTTGCCGGTCAGGAAGTTCCATCGACAAAGACGACCTCGCCTGCAACACAGACAGGGCCACTCAAATGGACTACGGGGAAATATGACGTGGCCGTTAGATTCGTTACGAATACGGACGTGGATGGATACAAGGGTAGAGGTGAAGAGGAAATGAAGTACTGCCTGACGGTGCAAAGGACTGAATTAGACAATCTAAAGGCGGAAGTGCGATTCAACTTTCTGAAACTTGTAGTTGAACCACCTAGTAGTGCGACCCACGGCACGGAAAAACCAGATGGGGAAGATGGGCATTCGGCAGAATCGATACGCAAGGCGATGATAGGCGTGGGATTCGAGGTGGAGCTGGGCTCAGACGGGGGAATTGTTAGCGTTGTCGGCACAGACGAGGTTTTGAAGAAAGCTGGCGAGGCGAGAGGTTCGAACTGGGGTGACAGAATCAAGGCGCAGAGCACACTGCAGGTGGTAGAGGCTATCAGACCTGTCCTGTTTATTCTTCCCGCTGAACCCATTAGAGAGGGACTGTCGTGGAAGCGAAAAGGATTGGCGGGAGTTCTCGCAGTGGAGTCCTCTTATAAGGTTACGAAGGTGCTTGATACTTCTGAAGGACGAATTGCCACCATTCAAGTAACTGAAAGAGCTTCTGCTGATACGCCCATAGGTCGCACACAGGATGAGGAAAGGCGGACTAAGACTGCTTCAGTTAAAGAGGAGGCGCAAGCGTCAGGTGCTGTCGAAATCAACATTGATACTGGTATGGTAAAATCAAAGGAAATGCATAAGAATTCCAAGAGATCTTTCCGTTCAGAAGAAGGGAGAACGAGTAGCACAGCAGAGACAGATATAGATATAAGTGTTCTTGTGTCGCCGGCCAAGTAGCGACCGTCTTTGTAATTGCGTGCAAACCATGAATTATCTGTACGCACTTTGGAGACGGCACGGTGGTCGAGTTGTGTAGGTCGGGCAAACTTGCCCGACACCTCAACGGCACAAAACCAGGTGTCGGGCAAGCATGCCCGACCTACACAACCGTTTTGCGTTCATAACGAGGTGGGGCCCATGAAGCGATCGTTGACGATTGCGACGTTGATTTCCTTCCTGTGGCTGGTGTTTGGCTCGATATTGGCTGCCCAGCCGGCGGGGGAGCCGCCCAAGTCGCCGGCGACTGGCGCGACATCGCCCGCAGGCGCCCAGGCGGCCTATCCGCTTTGGGACGGCAAGGAGACCATTGCCCAATACGCCCGGCGCGCCGGCATCAAGCAGACCGAAGTGTCGCTGGACTTGGGCAACGGGATCGCGCTCAAGGCCACGCTCATCCCGGCTGGCAAGTTCCTGATGGGCTCTTCCAAGGAGGAACTGGCCATCCTCAAGACCACACCCAAGGAAGGGCAGCATGCGGAGGAACAGCCCCGGCACGAGGTGACGATCACCAGGCCCTTCTACATGGGCATCTACGCGGTGACCCAGGAACAGTACAGCCAGATCATGGGCAAGAACCCCAGCACGGCCAAGAACCCCAAAAACCCCGTCGAGACGGTCCCGTGGGACGACGCGGTTGGGTTCGCCAAGAAGTCGTCGGAGAAGGCGGGCAAGACGGTGCGCCTACCCACCGAGGCGGAGTGGGAATTCGCCTGCCGCGCCGGCGCCGCCACGCCCTTCTACACCGGCGAAACCATCAGCGTGGACCAGGCCAACTACGACGGCAGCGCGACTCCCTTTGGCAAAGGCGCCAAGGGCGTGTATCGCGCCAGGGTTCTGCCGGTGGGCTCGTTCAAGCCCAACGCCTGGGGCTTGTACGACATGGCCGGCAACGTCGGCCAGTGGGTCGCGGACTGGTTCGACCAGGGTTATTACGCCGCCTCGCCGCCGGCCGACCCCAAGGGGCCGCAGTCGGGCGCAAAACGGGTGTATCGGGGCGGGGCCTCGGGCTTCGCCCCGGGCATGTGCCGCTCCGCCAGCCGCGACTCCGAGCAGCCCACGCGCCCGCCGGCCTGGCTGGCCTGGATCGGCTTCCGCGTCGTGGTGGAAGTGCCGTAACAGGGATTGCGCGAGCAACCCAGCAGTTGCTCGCGCTACATAACTGCAATTCCACCCACAAACGGAGCTTGGGGGTGCTAAACTTTGGAGGGCGTGGCGCTAGTACAAGGTTGTTTTGTTGGAGGTGGGAGGGGATTTGATTTCTCCGGTTATTTTTAAGTGAAAATCACAGGTCAATTCTTTGGCAAGGATGACAAGGGAATTTGTCGTTTCTTGGGCGACACGTATGACTGACTCCTCGACCCTTCGCATCATGGTGGATTCACGGCTTCTCAAAGTCGGGGAACACCTCCGCCAGCGCGAACAGCAACGTTTGAGACTCACTTCGTACTCGAAAGCGGACTACAAGCCCGGATCGGCCGGTGCTGAGATGGTGCAACTCCTTGACGCCATGGCGAAGGAAGAGAATCTTGCACTGTCCGAGCTCGTGGTCTTGCGCGACGACGTTGCGGCATACGGTCGTGCCACAGGAAGAGGAGACAGTGAATTGCACATCGTTGATGAATTTCACGCCTTCCGATCGGCGAAAACCATCGCCTGCGGTTGTCCAGATTCCAAACACTCCTACGCGTTCGAGAGCATAGTTGGTGGCGGATCCGCTGGGCGAGATTGCATCCACGATGTCCGGTTCTTTGTCGAATTGGGAAATCAGTCATATCAGTTGCTTGAGCTCGTGCACGACCTACTTCAGTTCTGGGAGATATTCCTTCGGTACCACACGACCCTCGATCTAAAGGAATTCAGCGTAGCCGTTCAAACCGGGCTCCTAGGTCGAGTTACAGATACGGTCTTTCACCAGCATGTCGCACGTCAATTGGTACCAGTCTTAGAGCCGGCTCCCGTGAACCCTTCGGTCAAGGTGCTGCAGGGAGAGATCAGTCAGCGACTTGAGAAGGCGGCCTTTTACCTCGAGGAACGTGAGTTCCTGCGACCCGGGTTGGCCAAATACACTAGAATAACATCCGGCGACGTTTCCAACGAGAACGTCAAGCGCGATATGATGCGAATTCGCAATGTCGAAACCAGTTTTCTGCAAGAAATGGTTCACCTCGCCGATAGCGTCCGGAAATGGCTCGACAAACAAGATCGAATTTCGGAACTTGCAGTCATGGAGCGGTTCCGCCCATATCGTATCGTCGCGAACTTAGTGAACGTGCTGAAGCATGGCGTCCGGGGTCGTAATCAAGATTGTGCGGTTATCGATTTGGATACACTATGGTTTTTACAGAAGGGCGATCAATTGGCGTCGGACGACCCTCTTCTTGATGTAATGGGGTGCGTGAATTATGAGGGAGAACTCTTTTCACTGACGCAACTGATCGAAGACATTGCCCATCTCTGGGAATTGTTCCTCCGGCATCATTCACAGATCTCACTAATAGAGTTCCAAGTTCGGCTTGGCAGGATTCTCCTATCAAGGAAAGGGTTGAGCACCTACACTTTTCCTATGCCTACCGGGGTGGAAGCCTGGGCGCAACAAGAGGCGGAACGACGCAAGAAACTTGACCTGAAATGAAATCTCGGTCGCCGGTCGTTTCAATGCGCCGGCGATCTCGGGTGTCATTCAAACCGAGCGACCAGCGACAGTCCTTTGTAGGGGCCAATGCCGGGCATTTCGCGCGGAACAAGTTACATGCCCTGCCGGGTGCCATGCCCTTACGCGTCTTGTGCGGAAGGGCATGTCCGGCCACTCAATTCCCTTGCTTGTTCCTGCGGGAATGTGACTTGGCCTCACCGGAGATGGCCAAGGCCCGAAGGGCCGCAAGACGGTAGCCGGGGGCGAAGCGGCCGGAGCGCCAGCGCAGGACGCGTAACCCCCGGTGACGGCTCCACCCAAGAACCAGAGGCAGTGCCGTGATTGGCCAATGGGTTTGGTCCGGCCTGCCGATGGCGCGATTCTCCTGACGGATTGCGCGTGCGACAAAGTTGCAAGCCCACCAAGTTCGCCGCACCATCGCGAGCAAGATCAATTCCGCGCGCACGTCCAGGCGCTCGCTCTGCTGGTGATGGGCACCCTTTCCGGGGGCTGCGCCGCG
>PMYF01000232.1:6629-6754 GCA_003171295.1 Acidobacteriota bacterium
AGCGTAGGTCGGGCATGCCTGCCTAATGGCCCTAAGATAAGCTTTAAGACGACATACACGCCCTGATAAAAGAGGCCTCTCGTGTCGATGAGAAGGGTGGATAGTTGTGTAGGTCGGGCATGCTT
>PMYF01000097.1 GCA_003171295.1 Acidobacteriota bacterium
TCAACTTTCGCCGCTCCTCAGATATCCACATACACCTGCGCCCGCCAGCCTTCCGGGGTCCTTTCCAAAGCGAGCTGATGATAAGTGATCGCCTTCACCTGGAGCTTGACCTGATGTCGCGAGCGCTGGAATTTCTCGCCCCGCGCGATCGCGGCCAGGGAATCATCCCGAAGGTTCTGGATTTCAAAATCCCGGAACAACCACCCTTCGGCGTCGTGCAAATAAAGGAGCTCGCTCAGCCAATTGACCAAGAGGCTCTCGGGGTCAGCGCCCTCGATCCGCACGATGATGTCCTCGCCAGGATCGATCGCGTCCAAATCCACCATCAGATCCATCAGCGCGCGGGCCGCGTTGGCAAAGGTCTCCTCGCGGGTTGAGCCAAAAGCTTCAAAACCGATGTCCGCCGTGTGTTCCAGAATCCGAAATGGAGGCACCTTGCCGTAACCGGCCATTACCCCCCTCTGTGCCCCGCCGCCCCCCTCCCTGCGGCGGCGGCGACCCAACATCATACTGAAGAGCAGCCCACTTGGGTAGACCGCAGCTTTTCGCGCCCGCCAGCGCTCGCCGGCTCGGTTCACTATTGCCTCCGCACAACATCGCGCGTAGATTGACCGCATCTCCAGGTTGCGGCGTCCGTTTCTTTCTAGTCGATTCTTTTTCGTCACGGCGCACCTACTCAAGTGGCGCAGATTTCCACTCCCTGGTGTTGCTCCAGCGTGAACGCTTATTCCGACCTGAGCAAGGTAGCGCGGAGTTGTTCTTGAACTCCGCGGCCTGTATACTCGGGGAACGCGAAGAGCCGCAGAGTTTGAAAAACAACGTTGATGAGCTATCGCTATGCCTAGCCAGGATGATCAGCCTTGGACTTCTGGGCCCGCAGAAATCCTTCAACATGGCCTTGGGTTGCTGGGTGAAGACACAGGTACGAATCGCCGACTGGCCTTGATAGCGATTGACAACGCTGTTGAGCTTTCAGTCAAAACCTATCTGAGCCTGCCTAAGAGGGTCACTGGACTGTCAATCCCACGAAAACGTCTTGAGGAGATTTCCGAGAGCTTCCCCTCTCTCCTCGATGCGCTTGAGGAGTTTGCCTCTAACAAATTGGAAGGAGTAGATCTTGCGTCAATCGAGTGGTATCACCGACTTCGAAACCAGCTTTACCACCAAGGTTATGGGCTCACTGTAGAGCGTGAGAAAGTGGAAATCTACGCCGAACTAGCAAAGGCTCTCTTCAAGAATCTATTCGGGACGAATGTTGTGGTGCGAGTAAGTGAAAACACTCGACTACTCGGTTGTTTCATTCAATTATGGCCTCGCCTGGAAAATGCCCTTGCTTCTATCGCAAGTGACCACAGTTTGACTGGTCGAACAGGAAGGACGGTGCTGGACACCGTCAAGTTCTTGCGAAGCGGAAAGATACTTTCCAACGACGACCTTGATGAAATAGAAAGACTTAGGAGGACCCGCAACGAAGTTGTCCATGGGACGGTCGATTACAGAACGGCGCTTGACGAAAATACAGTGAACAGGCTGGACCGGATCGTCAAGGCGCTTGAAGCAGTGACAGGGGCGGACCAAGGCTAGGAAGGAAAGCTGCAGGAGCGGGTCGCGCCACTCGTAAACGAGCTCAAGGCGGGAATATGAAACCGTGCTTTCGCGACCCAACCTGCGGGCACAAAGGGCAGATGCCTCACACCCTGGGCGGGATGGTTCGCCATTACATTTCGCACAAGCGCCCATGTGCCCAGCATGAACTCAAGACCTTCGCCAAGCTGCCGTTTGAAGAGGCGCTTGAGAGGGCTGCCCTTGCTATTGACAAAGACGGAAAACGCTTCAGTCACCAGACTCGGTTAGAAGGCTCACAGCTCCGCAAGGCAAGAAGCATTCTTTTGGATGCAGCCAGAGAGTTACACCGGTGCGATTCATTCGACCAACTCCACAATCTGATCAAAGAACACCTGGACGGTATTCGAGGCTTGGCAGAACTTTATTACTACGACACAGCATTGCGCATCGGTGCTTCCCGAGGTCTAATGCCGAAGCGCGTTTACTTGCACAGGGGGACACGCAAAGGCGCCAGCGCCCTGGGTCTAGACTGGCGAGCGGACTCGCTTGGTCCTCGCGCCTTGCCGAAGGAACTCGCTGTTCTTGATCCATACGAAATCGAGGACTTCCTTTGTATATACAAGGACCACCTAAGGCCCGAGATACGGTAACCGGCGCGGGTGGCGCATATATCGC
Organism: Acidobacteriota bacterium; assembly: GCA_003171295.1. Classification (GTDB taxonomy): domain Bacteria; phylum Acidobacteriota; class Terriglobia; order UBA7540; family UBA7540; genus Bog-366. Next base: position 2,242 of record PMYF01000097.1, read on the forward strand.
GCGCTTTGCGATGTGTGCGATGACCGGCCGACAAGGGGACCTCACCCCTAGACTGCCAGAGCGTGGCCCCCTCTCGCCGGCTGGGGAGAGGGGGACGGGATTTGGTAGCGCAGGGCCTGCGGTCCGGCCCTGCGGCTCTTCCAGCGGGGCGGGTTCTTGCCGCGCCGCAACCTAGGTAATCCGAGCTTGCCTTAGTAACAATGCACGCAACGCCTTCAAGTATCGAAGCCCCGCCGTCGAAGGCACGGTGCGGTGGAAAAGCCGCCCGCCGCGGCGTGCTGGAGAGCGAGCCTCGCGCCACACCCGCCAAAATACCCGAAAGCTCGTGACACAGCTTCACCTTCCGGCCTGGAATGGTGAAATTCTGCTGGATGTCAGAATTTTGTGCCTACAGGTAGGCACCAAATCACGGCCCTCCCTTTACAAGCCCCTGGCATTCGTGCCTAACTTAGAGGTGTGGCCTACGTGTGGTGATTTGAATTCACGCTCCCTTAGCTCGCAGCCGGTGACGCGGGCGAAAAACCGCGGACCTGCAAAATAGGTCCGCGCTACATTTGCTCAATCACTTGATCACCCTGGAATGGGGTAGTGGTGTCATTTGGAATGGGATCCCTTTCGAAACAATGGTCATTCCCGCGAAAGCGGGAATCCGGTCCGTAGTCAGCCTTTCCTCAGCTTCCAGGAATGGATTCCCGCTTTCGCGGGAATGACCACGATCGGCCACTCTTGCCTGTGGCACAGCCATGAGTGGCTGTGCCACCTGCCCAGGGCTACAG
>PMYF01000341.1:0-156 GCA_003171295.1 Acidobacteriota bacterium
TGTTTCGTACAGGCCCCTCTTGCTCTCGGTGGTCTCGGTTTCCACGCGGAAATTCCCGTCCACCCTCTGGATACCCACCACCCTTTCAAAGAAATGAATCGGCAGCCGGTAGAAGTCCGCAACCCGGCGATAGTATTCCAGGGCTTCCGCCCGGTG
>PMYF01000341.1:266-421 GCA_003171295.1 Acidobacteriota bacterium
GTGGGGCCGGCGCCCACGATCAGGATATCCAAAGGTTCTTGCATCCGAATTCACTCCCCATGAGTAAACAACAACGGAGCGCCCCCGGTGGTAGGCATGATCCCCGCGCCCTGACCACACGGGCTTGGGAACTACGACTCCGATTCCAGCTTTTC
>PMYF01000341.1:443-1550 GCA_003171295.1 Acidobacteriota bacterium
TCGGGATTCCGTTCCGCGCGCGCCTGCTCCCGGTTGACCAGACCCAAGCGAAAGCGCCGCACCAGATCGCGCATGCGGGCTTCGCTGGATTGCCGGGCAACTTGCAGCAACTGGGACTTGGAAAGCACGCCCGCCTCGATGCATTGGGCCTTCACACTATCCGGGATGGTGCGCAGGCTCAAGGTTTCCGTGATGGAGGAACGGGACTTCGCAATCTTGCGGGCGATCTCCTCGTGCGTCAGAGTGAACCGCTCCGCCAGCGCCTGCACGCCGTCGGCTTCCTCGAAGGGTGTCAGGTCCTTGCGTTGCAGGTTCTCGATCAGGGCCAGTTCCAGCGTCTCACCGTCGTCGGCATCCTTCTCGATGCACGGCAACTCATGCAGGCCGGCGGCGCGCGCGGCGTGGTAGCGGCGCTCGCCGGAGATAATCATGTACTGGTCGGATTCCGCCAGGTAGCGGACCAGCAAGGGCTCCAGTACGCCTTTATCGCGCACCGATTCCGTCAGGCCATGCAGGTCCCCCACGTCCTTGCGGGGCTGGTCGGCGTTGGGGTGGATCTGCTCAATGGGAATCATCCGGCCAATGGCCGCGCCACTGCGCGAGATGATCTCCTCGACGTAGTGCGAATTGTGCCGCATTTTCACGGTAATGGGTAAACCCGCGCGTCTAAGTGACACGTTGGATAACCTCCCCGGCGAGCTGCGCATACTCGGCGGCCCCGGTGGAATCGGGAGCAAAACTGAATATCGTCTCTTTGTAAGCCGGACTTTCTTCCAGGCGCACGTTTTTGCCGATTACGGTTTTGAACACCTTGTCGCCGAACACTTCTCTGACCTGTTTGTAGATGTCGCGCGCCAGGTTCGTCCGTTTGTCGTAGAGCGTCACAATGACGCCCAGCAGTTGCAGTTCCGGGTTGGGTCGGGCACGAATGCGCTCCAGTGTTTCCAGTAAGTCGTCCGTCCCCTCCAGCGAGTAATAGGAAGCCTGGATGGGCACCAGCAGGTAATGGGCGGCCACCAAGGCGTTCACAGTAATGATTCCCAGGGCCGGCGGGGTATCGATGACAATCAGGTCAAAATCGTTTTTGGCGCTCCCCAGGGCGTCTTT
>PMYF01000341.1:1625-7661 GCA_003171295.1 Acidobacteriota bacterium
TGGTTCTTCAGCGCAAAGGCGGCCGCCAGGTTCACGGCGGTGGTGGTCTTTCCGACTCCGCCCTTCTGATTCGCTATAGCGATGATGATCGCGGCCAAGCTGAACTCCGGCAGGTTCGTTCGGGTATCTTCCCAGGTCGTACCGCGGCTGGAAATGGGTTCCCTTGTAAAAGCTACATCTTATAGCGCCCCATGTCCTCGTCGTTCAAGTTCTCCAGCCACTTTCGTAACTCTTCCGTGCTGACTTTGTCGCCGGCATTGCCAGAGACTTTGGAGGTCTTCAGTACCTCGTCCTCAACGTAGATGGGACAATCCACGCGCAGGGCCAGGGCCAGCGCGTCGCTCGGTCGCGAATCAATCGACATCATCTGCCCGTCCTTTTCCAGCCAGATTAGGGCAAAGAAGGTGTCGTCGCGAAGTTCGCTCACCACCACTTTTTGCACGTGCGTCTCGAGGCCCAGGAGCAGGTTCCTAAGCAGGTCGTGCGTCATAGGCCGGGGCGTCGCGACCTTTTCAATTTCCAGGGCGATGGCGTTGGCCTCATAGATTCCCACCCAAATAGGCAGCACTGCTGTGCCATTCACATCCTTCAGAATGACAATGGGCATGTTGGTGACAGGGTCCATCACCAGACCGCGGATTTTCATCTCGACTTCCATGCTGCCCTCCGCTCCGCTTGCGCCGCCGCACCATGGTCCCCCGTCACTCGTTTACCGATCAGGCTATTCGGCCCGGCCGAAGTCACCTGCACCGGGAAATAGCAACCTATGTCGGCGGGTTCCCCCGGGAAATTGAGCACCCGGTTGCTGGTGGTTCGCCCCACGGCCTGACCCAGGCGCGGTCGAAACCCCTCCACCAGAACTTCCAGAACTTGGCCGACCAGCACCTGGTTCCGTTGTAATTGATTCTGCCGTTGCAACTCCTGCAGAACGGCCAGGCGGCGGCCCTTTTCCTCTTCCGAAACGGTGTCGCTGAACCCTAACGCGGCGGTGTCGGGCCGCAGCGAGAACTTGAAAGAGAAAACCTGGTCATATCCGACTTGCGCGAGCAGGGAGAGTGTTTGCTCAAAATCCTTTTCGCTCTCCCCGCAGAAGCCGACGATGATGTCGGTCGAAAGGCTAATAGCACGCTGTGCCTTGCGAATGCAATTGATTTTTTCCAAATACTCATCGCGTGAATAACCACGGCGCATTCGGGAGAGGAGTTCCGTTGATCCCGCCTGCACGGGCAGGTGGATCTGGTCACAGAGCGCGGGGTGCGAATCCACGGCCTGGACGATTTCGGGCGTGAAATAGCGTGGGTGCGAGGTGGTGAAGCGCACACGGCGCACGCCCGCAACCTCCGACACGCGCGCCACCAATTCGGCAAAGCTCCAGCGCGTGGGCGACGGGTCCTGCCAGGCGTTCACAATCTGGCCCAATAGCTGGATCTCGGTGTAACCCTCGTCCACCAGCCGCCCGCACTCGGCCAGGATCCCGGCGCCGGAGCGGCTCCGCTCTGGCCCACGCGTCATGGGTACCACGCAGAAGGCGCAGCGCTGGTCACATCCTTCGATAATTGTCAGGTAGGCGCGATACCGGTTGTCGCGGCGCGTCAGCTCAGTCTCGAAACAATCCTCGGTGTCGAGTCCCAAACCTGACACGCGCCGCTCGCCCGATTCGAGCTGAGCGAGCAGGTCAGGGAGCTTGGAGTAACTCGCCGAGCCGCACACCAGGCTGACCTGCGGGGCGCGCTCGAAGAAGCGCTCGCCTTCCTGCTGAGCAACGCATCCCAGTACGCCGATGATCTTTCCTTCTCCCGTGCGGCCCTTGCCGAAAGTTCCCAGGCGCGAGAACACCTTCTGCGCGGCTTTCTCCCGAATGCTGCAGGTATTGTATAGAATGATATCGGCGTTTTGGTGAGAATCAACCGGGCGGTAACCTCGCGCCATCAGCATGCCCGCTACTTTCTCGGAGTCATGGACGTTCATCTGGCAGCCGAAGGTTTCAAGGTAAAATGTCCTGCCGTCACCCACAGTTTCCGCACCCAGCGCCATGTCCTGCGCCGCGGACACACCAGCCCCTGCACCCTGCGGCGGCGGCATACTGCCGATTTGAATGAGATCATTCCCCATGAGCGGCACGGACCCTGCGAAACCAGTATAGCCCGAAACCTGCGCTTTGAGTAGCCAGGGTGGCGAAACGCAGTGGTTGTGCAACGAACGAGGAAAAAGTGCGGGGACGGGTATGTAGGTTTAGCTCCAGTTGGCGGTGGCAGACCGTGCGGCAAGATCCAGGAAGAACGCCCCCAGCGCAGTTGACAATCTTGCTGGCAGAATCGCTGCCCGTTGCGACTTATTTCTTGGCCCTGATTGCCCCCCCGGAAGGCAGCAGCATGATTTCTTCCACCGTGGCGCGCCGGGGCTGCTCCAGGGCGCTGCGTACAGCGGCGGCCACATCTTCCGGCTGCAGCAAATCCTGAGCGGCTACCGGTGAATCGAATTCCTTCTTCATGCGAGTATTCGTCATTCCCGGCAGGATGGCGGTCACCCGAATCCCGAGGGCGCGAAGCTCTTTCCGCAGGACGTCGGTCAAGCCGATTGCTCCGAATTTCGAGGCGGAGTAGGCGGAACAGTTCGGAAAACTCACGCGGCTGGAAATTGAAAGAATGTTGACAACATCCCCGTGACTGCGCCGGAGCATCGGCAATGCCGCCTGCGTGGTGAGGAAGAGGGAAGTGAGGTTCGTCTCGAGGTTCCGCCGCCAATCGTCCAGCGTGGTCCGCACGAAGGGCTTGAAGGTGAAAACGCCCGCATTATTGATCAGAACATCGAGCCTGTGGACTCTCTTTTGCACTGTGGCGAACAGCCGTTTTACGTCACTGGGTTTGGTGACGTCAATGGGCAATGTCAGCAGCGCGCCCGGCACCTGCGCTGCAGCTTGCTCAAGTGGCCCCCGATGCCGTGCGACCAGAATCAGCCGGGCACCCTGTTCGCCCAATGTTTTCGCGATGGCCAGCCCTATCCCCCGGCTGGCGCCCGTTAGAAGCACAACCTTTCCGTCTAATTGGCCCATGCAATTTCCTTCAGGGTGGGCGCCACAGTGGCGCCCACCGGCTCTTTCCCTTCGCCCGCACTCGCAGTTTGCTTAGGGGGTGGAGATGCGCTGGCAAAAGACCAGCTGTCGTGAATCGAAATTAGCTTTTCTCTTTCGCCAGCCGGAGGAATTCCGAGCGGGTCATTTCACACTCCCGGAATTCGCCGAGCATATGAGATGTGACGGCAATGGAGTTTTGTTTCTCCACGCCGCGCATGATCATGCAGAGGTGGCGCGCCTCGATGATGACGCCCACACCCTGCGGCTTGATCTTCTCCATTATGGTCTCCGCAATTTGTACCGTGAGACGCTCCTGGACCTGCAAGCGCCGCGCGAAGACATCGACGAGGCGTGGAATCTTACTGAGGCCGATGACCTTGCCATTGGGGATATAGGCCACGTGGCAGCGTCCGAAAAACGGGAGCAAGTGATGTTCACAGAGGCTAAAAACCTCAATGTCTTTTACGATGACCATCTCGTCGTAGGCAACAGAATAGAGCGCACCGTTCAGCACTTCGTCAACGTCCTGCAGGTANNTCGCGCAGGACGTTCTGCATTGCCTCCGCGATGGGATCAAGTGCCTGGGTGTGCTCAAGATCTTCGGGTTTCGTTACTGCGTCCGGTGTCATAGACCTCCTTAACGCATCGCCTTTTTGCGGCCCTCGGTTTCGCCTACGCATTCGAAAGAATTCAGGCTGGTCTCTTCCAGGCCCACGCGGTCCAGGCGCACGCGCTGCCCCGCGCCGCCCTGCGGGATGGAATTGCGCAGAAGGGCATAAATCTCGAGGCAGAGGTTCTCGGTGGTGGGAACTCGCGTGCGGAAGTTCTCCACATCCAGGTTCAAATTCCTGTGATCGAATTTGTCGAGCACCTGCTCGTGGACGATCCCATCCAGGGTTACCAGGTCGAAAACCATGCCCGTAGCCGGATCGATCGGCCCCGCAACAGTCACTTCCAGCAGGTAATTGTGCCCGTGGCCGTTTGGGTTGTTGCATTTTCCATATACACGACGATTCTCTTCTGTGCTCAGCACATCATTGTGCAGCCGATGTCCAGCCGAGAACCGGTAGCGACGCGTCAGGTAAACCATTACTCTCCGTAATAATCCGCGAACAGGTCAGGGGTCTCGTACACTCGGATTCGATGCAGCTTGCCGTGCGTGAGTTTCAGGGCCAGCAGGTTCCAAATCTCGATAGCAATGTTTTCCGTAGTGGGATTCTTGCTGGCAAAGGCCGGGACTTCCTTGTTCAGAAACTTGTGATCCATCAATTGGATCACCTCTTGTTCCAGCAACACCTTCAATTCTTTCAGGTCAAGCACCATGCCCGTGGTGGGGTCGATGGGGCCGCCCACCGTCACCTCTACCGTGTAGTTGTGCCCGTGCCCAAGAGGATTATTGCATTTGCCGAAGATCCGCCGGTTTTCTTCCGGACTGAAATCCGGATTGTGATAATAGTGGGAGGCAGAAAACTCAGCCCGACGCGTTACGTAGATCATCTTGGTCCTTTCGTCGCATAATGCCGCCCTTTCCACTCAACGCGCCCCGTGGCCAGGTGGGCGCGCGCGGAATTAAGCACCAGAAAACCCACAAGCAGGGCGCCGATCATCTGATAAGTCCCCAGCGCGCGGTCAAATCCCAGCCGTGCCAGCGCCCGCCTATAGGTCCACTGGCGCCCCAGCCCCACCAGAACGCAGCCCAGCGCCACGCCTGCTGTGCGCACACTGCCATGTCCCAGCGCGAGCCACAGACAGGCCCCTACAATGCCCAACACGGGGACGACATCGAGGAGCCACAGAGACGCGACGCCCTCCAGTATTCGCCGCAGGTTCCCGGCGTAAAGCAGATAGAGGTTCTTGCTCCAGCCGCGCCACATCTCGCCAAAACTGCGGTACATGCGAGTTCTTACCCATCGCGCTCCGGGCAGAAATAGCAGCTTGCCTCCCCGCGATTTAATTCTCCTTGCCAGCTCCACGTCTTCGAGGATTTCCGATTTCACCGCTTCGTGCCCGCCACTCGCCTCGTAGACTTCCCTGCGAACCAGCAGGTACTGCCCATTCGCAGCGGCGACAGACGACTTCGGATCAGAAACGTCCTCGAATCGAAAGAGGCGTGAGAGCTCGATATACACCGATGGGATGGCTGATTTTTCCCACCACGTCGGCGTCTCCTGCCCAGGAGAAACCGAGAGCAGGTCGACGTGCTCATCCTCCGCGCGTCCCAGGAGTTCCGCCAAGCCTCCGGGAAGGTGCTCCGTGTCGGCGTCCGTGAACAGAAGCCAATCGCCCGTGGCGGCGCGCGCACCCTGCGCGGCGGCGTGAGTCTTTCCCATCCACCCTTCCGGCAACGACTGCACGTGCAGCGTGCGCAGGCGGGGAATTTCGCTGCTCAGCTCAGCCAGTATCCCGGGTGTCCGGTCCTCGGACTGGTCGTCCACGACCAGGATCTCCCGTATACCCTTCTGGCCCGCGAGCGACCTTAGCACTCGCGCGATGTTGGCCTCTTCATTGCGGGCGGGGATGATGACCGATACCCTTTCCCGGAGGTTGGCGCTCATCGGCTCGATCCACATCTGGCCCCTGAACTCCCACGGAGACGGAGGAATTTCTATTATAATGGACATGCTTGGCATGAGCAAAACAAACACCCTCAAGCTTGCAGTCCTGGTATTGATTCTCAGCGGGGCCGCGTATCTCGCCTGGCGTGAGCGCAGCCCGCATCCCTTGACCATTGGCGACAGCGCGCCGGATTTCACCGTGGCGGCTGTTCCCTCGGGAACTCTGGAATTGAAGAAATACGATCAAGCGGTTATCGTCTTGAATTTCTGGGCGACGTGGTGCCCGCCTTGCATTGAGGAGGCACCCAGCCTGGAGAAGTTCGCCGAGAGAGTGCGACCTCAAGGAGTGGTCGTTCTCGGCGTGAGCGTTGATGAAGACCGAGAGGCACTGGCGGGGTTCGTCGATAA
>PMYF01000475.1 GCA_003171295.1 Acidobacteriota bacterium
GTCAAGGTTTTTTTGTAGAAAAGCGAGATTTTCTTGAGAGGCTCCCCGCCCCCACGCGGGCTTACGACTTACTCTGACAATTCCTATAAGTCATTACAAATAAAGGTATTGCGACAGCTTTGCGAGTTTATGCCAGCCCATTGCCACAGGTCATTGAGGAGGGCAAAATAGATTGCCTTCCGCGAGGGAAACGACTCACCGCGAAAAGGCAGTAAGGACACGCTGTCTGCATGGGCCGAAATCCCCTATTTCCTACTTAGTAAATAGGCCAGCGCCCAGCGCTCCGAAAAGCGTGGCGATATGTAGTGCACCGAAGAAAAAAGTTTCACTATCGGGTCCAAACGACGCCTCGCCAAGACATCCTCCCCCTCAATTGAACGACTTAACCACAGAGATAATACCGCATGTCGAACCTGGCCGGACCTCCAAGGTCGATCTCAAGATTTCGCGAAGCTCGCGAACCTCTTGGCGCCGTGCGTAGGTATGGCGCGGAAGTTTATCTTCCCCCGCAGGCGAAACGGTTGAGGATGCTGCGCAGCGGCAGGCCGTGCTGCGCCAGCCGTTTCATCGCTCTGGCGCGATGCGAATCATGGCTTTCAACACGCCGTCGCGCCGCGCGGAGACCAGGTCGTATGCCTGAGGAGTCTCCTCCAGGCGAAAGTGGTGGGTGAGAAGCGGCCGGACATCGACGCGACCGCTGGCAATGAGTTCAATGGCCGGGGCCACGCATTCGTTCTGGCGGCGCACATTCAAAACACGCAGTTCGTTCCGCCGCAGCAGATTAATGTCAAAGCTCACGCGGTCAAGTTCGGGAATCCCGATGACCAGCAGCTCGCCGCCGGGCTCGAGGAGTTGAGCGCCCTGGTCGAGCGCCGTCTGCTCACCCGCGCACTCGAACACCGCGTCCAGTCCGAGAGGGGCGAGCCGCTGGACGGCCGCCACCACATCCTCGCTCCGGGGATTGCCCGTCCAATCAGCGCCGCAGGCGCGCGCCACGGCCAGGCGTTCGTCCAGCAGGTCGGTGACATAAATGGTAACTGGCCCCAGGGCACGGAGCGCCAGCAACGTGCACAAGCCAATCGGGCCCGACCCCACGATTCCTACCCGCGCGCCGGGCGCGAGTTCAGCCATCTGCGCAGCGTATAGGCCAATGGAGAGAGGTTCGACCACGGCGACTGTGTCGTCGTCGAGCGCGTCCGGCACGGGAAAGCAACACTCCGCGGGCAACACCAGGTACTCCACCAACGCCCCAGGCAATTGCCCGGGGTTCCCCAGAAATTTCTGGTCGCGACAGGTGTGCTTACGCCCCGCGCGGCATTGATCACAATGGCCGCAAGCGACCAGCGGATCGACGGCCACCCGCTGGCCCACCCGGAGTTCCCGCACCTCGCCCCCGGTTTCCAGGATGGTTCCTGCGCACTCGTGGCCGAGCACATGCGGAAACTCGACCACTTGCGGGCCGATCCGCCCCTGTCTGTAGTAGTGCATATCGGATCCGCACACGCCCACTGTGTTGATGCGGAGCAAGACGTCACGCGGCCCCGCCACACGGGGCACCGGAGCCTGGCGAATTTCCACCTGCCGCAAACCCGTCAGATACGCTGCCTTCATCAAGTTTGTCTCCACAAATCCCCCTCTGCTTTGCTCAAACTGATGGTACCATTGGAATGCACCGGCCGGTTACTCCTCACGACGATAAGAAGCGGGGCGCCGGCGGGTATGCCCCCACGTCAGATGGTAACAGCGCCCTCGGCGCTGGCGAGATGAACTGCCTGGCATAAGCGCAGCTCGACGGAGCACAAGATTTCGAGGAGGAGGGCAAGAAATGAAGAATCTTATCCTGGTTTTCAGCCTGACACTGCTCTCGGTGAGCTTGGCCTTCAGCAAGACGGCGGCGACCGCCAAGGCAGACCTCGCAAATTGCAAAGGCGAGCACGTCGGAACGGCAACACTCAAGGAAACCGCGCAGGGAGTGAGCGTGGCGCTAGAGGTCGCGAACCTTCCGCCCGGCGTGCATGGCTTCCACCTCCATGCGGTGGGCAAGTGCGAAGCCCCGGACTTCAAGAGCGCGGGCGGCCACTTCAATCCGGAAGGCAAACAACACGGCATGGAGAACCCGGAGGGCCACCACGCCGGCGACCTTCAGAACCTGACTGTCAACGCCCAGGGCAAGGCCAAGGTGAAGGTTGTGGTCACGGGGGTTACGCTGGGGGAGGGAGCCAACTCGCTCTTTCACCCTGAGGGTACGGCCATCGTCATCCACGCCAGTCCCGACGATATGAAGAGCGACCCCGCCGGCAATGCCGGAGCGCGTATTGCCTGTGGAGTAATTACCAAGTAGCTGATTAGAACCTGCCGTGGATGGACGCCCCGCGAGGCGTTCCCAGAAACCGGGGCCGGCCCACCTGCCTGCTCAAGCTGACCAGCAGGCTACCGGGGCCGCCCGTATGAACTCAATTTTCCCGTGCAAGGTTGCGGTACATGCGCGCATGCAGCCTACCGGGGCGCCCTTTTCTGCCTGTCTTTTTCGCGCTTAGCGATGAAACGGAAGCTCGGTTATAATCCCCCGGACACTTGCCAGGATAAGTGCGACGGTCAGCCGTGGTGTGGTTTCAAGGAGCATGATGCCTCGTCATTCAAATACTGTCCTGATCGATTTGATTCCTGGAGCCCGCAGCCATACCACTGAGACGATGTGGATCGTCGCCTTCAGCCTGGTGACAGCCGTGTCCGCCCAGGTGAGCATTCCCCTGCCGTTCACACCCGTGCCCATTACCGGCCAGACCTTCGCCGTGCTGCTGAGCGGCCTCGTGCTGGGATGGCGCCGCGGCTTCTTGAGCCAACTCGTATACCTGGCCGAAGGTGCGGCCGGGTTGCCGGTTTTCGCGGGCGCAACCGGAGCAGCGTTGCACCTGGTGGGCCCGTCGGGTGGTTACTTGTGGAGCTTCCCGCTAGCCGCAGCGCTGGTGGGCTGGCTGGTGGAACAAGGCGCGGCGTGCTCCACTTGGAGACTGGCCGGGGCGCTGGTGGCGGCAGACACGCTGATGCTCGCCGTAGGTTCCACCTGGTTGCATGTGCTGTTCCGTGTGCCCTTCGCGCAAGCATGGCTACTGGGTTTTTATCCTTTCCTGGCTATGGATGTCGTGAAGATTGGCCTGCTGGGTTGGTCGCTGCCGCGGGTCCTAAGAAGGCTCGATGTACATAAGGGAGACAGACCTTCTGGCGCGAACTCGACTTAGCGCTGCTGTTCCGCGGCGGCAACTCCCGCGGAGGAAACTCCAAACTGCCACAGAGTTAGAGTGTCCAGATTCGGCCCTCAGGAAAGCGAGCCTCACCATGCCCGCAACGCCGCAACTCCGGTCTGATGAAGACGAGGTTCTGAATGCCAACCGCACCTTTTACGCTGCCCTGCACGGCCTCGACTTACCCTTGATGGAGCAGGTTTGGCTGCACGAGGATTGGGTGAAGTGCCTGCACCCGGGGTGGGAACTCCTCCTGGGATGGGAAGAGGTGCGCGGAAGCTGGCAGGAAATCTTCCGCTCGACCGAGCAGATGATGGTATCGATCAGCCGGCCGTTGGTGCGCGTGGCGGGAGCGGCCGCTTGGGTCTCCTGCCTCGAGAATGTCACAACCGCCTACCAAAACAGCTTTTCCTCGGCGCTTGTCGAGGCCACCAATATCTTTGTGCGCCGNNCGGACGCCAGCAGCACTGTGCAGTGATTTGCACCCGCGACTAATTCCCCTTGAGATCGCCTCAAAGCCTCTGTAGCGTCGGTGTCCCCACCGGCGACCCGGGATGTGGACACCGCCGCCACAAAGAAGAATCGCCGCTCATAGAGCGGCGCTACAGCCGACGGCACCTGGTGTTGAGCCAGCCTCCGTTGGAGAAGGGGGTGAAGGGATGGTGGCCGGGAATTTCCCGACGTCGCCCGCGGGTTAGCTTTAAATCTCTGTGCTGGCCTGCCGTGAAATGTGCACGTCCTGCAGGGCCTTTAACTGCTCTCTAAGCTGGCGCATCTGCTCGCGCAGTTGGTGCTGCCATTCACCCTGCATCAGCACCTTCTGCTTCTCCATCTCGCGCCGCAACTGGTCAGCCTGCGCACGCACTTGCCCGGCCTGCTCCTGCCATGGCGCAGAATCCGCCGGGCCCAAGCCATTCGCCGCGGCGGCCGCGTGCCGCTCACGCGGCAGCGAGCGCGTCAGCTCCACGGTCAAGGTTTGTTCGTGGTGGTCGCGGACGATGCTGAGGTTTACCTTGCGCGTGTCGTCGGTGAAGTTGTCGTTCAGCGCCGCGCGGAGCTCGTCCACGGAGCTCACCGTCTTGCCGTCCACTTGCGCGATCACGTCACCGGCCTTTAGGCCGGCTTTCTCTGCCGCGCTGCCCACCGTCACCTCGCGCACGAACACCCCTTTCCCCTGCTTGACACCGAAGTATTGCGCGAGCTGGGAGGTGAGGTCGTCCCCGGAAATCCCCAGGCTGGCATGCCCCGGACCGAATGAGAAATTGAACTCCGGAATGTTCACGGGCGGAACCGCCATTTCCGGCATGGGGAATTTGAATTCCTTGTGCGCGGGAGCTTCCAGTTTCGCGCTCAGGGTACGGGCCTGACCGCCGCGCATGACCTTAATGGCCACCGTGCGCCCGG
>PMYF01000852.1 GCA_003171295.1 Acidobacteriota bacterium
TCAGTGGCCGATTCCGGTTCCTCCCGGGGAGGTTTTGGATCGTGTTCGCCGTCCATTTTTCACTCCAGGATATCTTAGGAAAGCCATTAACAGCGCTGCGATGTGGAATTTGCCATGGTTGCTTTCGCCCGGCTGTGCGAGGCTCCCCCAAACGATACTCATTAATCTGGGTTACCCATACATGCGCACCAGTGCCGTTCAGGTTCTCAGAAACCGGTAGCCGCCATCTCTGGGGCACGCTTGAGTTAGTTCTTCAAGCTTGTCCACACGCTGACCGAAGCGTGCCTGCCTAGGCGATTCTCATCGTCATGCCGCCGTCTACCGCAATAGTCTCGCCGGTCACAAAATGATTGGTCACCAAGGCGACAATCACCTCAGCGACATCCTCGGGGCGCCCCTCACGGTGCAGAGGAATACGGTTCTCGACATTCGCCTTCACCTGCTCGGAGGTGAGGCAATCCTGGAATCGTGTGCGGATTATCCCTGGTGAAACGCAGTTCACGCGGATGTTGTCGTCAGCCAGTTCGCGAGCCAAGGCACGCGCAAACTGCGGAATCGCACCTTTGGCGACGCCGTAGGCAATAGAGCCAACGCAACCCCGCAACCCCGCGGCGGAAGAAATCAAAACAATCGCTCCCCCCCCATTCTCTTTCATGTAAGGGACCGCCGTCCGGCAAAGATGGAAGATCGCGTGGACATGGACATCAAAAGCTCTGTACCACGATTCGGGCGGGAGACGCAGCAGATCCCCGTCAATTCGCCCCCCGGCGCTGTGTACTAGAACATCGATCCGACCGAGCGCGTCGAAGGTCTCATGGACACAGCGGATGGCCTCTTCGGGTTTGCCGACATCCGCGGCCACGACACAACATCTGCGGCCTAAGGCTTCGATCTGGTGCTTGGTTCGTTGTGCCGACTCATCAACTTCACGTCCATTAATGGACAAGTGGGCCCCTAAACGTGCGAACGCAATGGAAGTTGCAGCGCCTATTCCCTTTGTACCTCCAGTAATCAGGCAAACTTTGTCATGAAGTCCCATTTTTCTGTCCCCTCGGCCTCACCATGAATAGTCGCAGTCAGGCTGGAAACTACGCACCTGCTCCGCGAGCTTGCATCAGTATTTCAAAATCGCCACTGAATATGTGTGGATGGCAGGAATAGTAAACGACACTCCCGAAGCTTCCATGGTTGCCGTCAGGAGTTCCGGCGTGCCGGCATCGGGTGAAACGATGCGCACCTCCGCGCTGCCCCTGCCCTGCGGCGGGCGCCACACGACCTTGACCGACTCTATTAACGGGTTTAGCTTGTCCCTGTAATTAACCAGATGAAGTATCATCCGGCGCTTTTCTGGTTGGGAGACCAGGTTGATGATCAGAGAATCGGGGCCGATAACATCCACAGGGATGTCTCCCCGGGCGGCCCAAACGACGGAGTCAATGATCTCTTGCCAGTTTTTCGGACGTTTCCAGCAGTTGTTGCGGATCGAGAAATACGGTTCCCCCTCTGGTTGCGGTCCGTCAGTTACAACATCAGGAATATAAGCTACCCGGCCCCTCCCCACCTCCTTGCGGGAGACGGGTCCCGTATGAACTCGCGTTGATTCAACACTGAATCCCGGTGAATTCTCGAGGTATTCCTCGCCCCCTGGCTGCTTCTCTACGAATCCCCGCAAGCCCGGCTCAGTTCTGAGTCTTCGCCAATCATCGTAGAGCCCCGCCTGGGCAATCGCTACCAGTCCACCGCCATCCGCCACGAAACCACGAATGCGCGACAATTGGCGATCAGAAAGGCATTCAGAATTAGGAAGAACCAGGACTTTGTACTTCGACAGATTGTCGAGCTGATCATCAAAAACCAGGTCAAAGAGGACTCGGGCTTGTATGAGGGCTTGCTCCGTCAGGATCGCACAGAGTTGGGCACGCGAGTGATGATAGGTAAGAGAGGGGTAGGAGCGCAGGAGCGCGATTGTCGCCACATCCTCGCTTCCCACATAAAGGTCCCGATTCTTGCGATAAAACGCGATGTATTGCCCCATCGCAGGTTGAATTGGGTCTGAGGTGAATGTCTCGTTGCCGACGTAGCCGAGGGTTTGATTGAAAGCCAGGCACTCCGCCATGGCTATGGGGTTGTCGGAAATGTAAGTGAGAACCCTGTTCTGAAATGCTCTGCCGAGTTTGAAACTCCGAATCCTCGAGATGAGGCGCCCATCCGGCAGATAGCCCGGAGGGTTCCCTTCTTCGGTCCAGAAGACCTCGGTCCATTTCAAGATGCGGGCGTGGTCGATTCCGTCTTCCCATGCCCGGTTGGAGCCCGTAATCCCTGCGAGGTTCACTTCAATGGCCACCTCGGGGTTCAGCGACTTCGCATACAGAGCCACTTGGCGCAGCGCGTCAGCCATCATCTGGCACCTGTAATCGATCCACTCCTGGATGCCCGGGTCATAGATGATGTCCATATTCTCCGGCCGATTCTGTTGATTCCATAAAGGTGGATTCATGAAGTCCACATTTTCGAAGCCGATACGCTCGCGCCGCGTTTCGGCGGAATACTTGGTTCTTAGGAATCTGCGGAACCCTTCGACACATGCCCGGCAGTGGCAGGAGTCGGGTTCAGGGCTCAGTCCAAAGTTGTCAAAGTGGATGAAGTCTGTCTTGACCTCGAGGATGGCATAACGCACCACCATTTTCAGATAATCCAAGTACTCCTGGTGGGCAAAACACGGCCGATAACGAAACGATTGTTGGAACCCATAGGGGAGGAGCAGGGGCTGCCCCAGTGCGTCGCGCTGGATCCATTCTTTCGCCCGCGGCTCTTCTGCGAAGAATGTCTCGTACATCATCGTGTTCCACTGGATGTAAGTGTCAACTTTCATTTCGTAACGGTGGGCGATTTCAGCGGCGCGCTTGGTCTCCTCCATCTCGCTCTTCTCAGCTGCCATCCCGAATCCCTTGTAAAGATGGGTGTGAAAGATCTCCACGCCCTGGTCTTTGAGCCGGCGGATGAGGGCTTCACTCTGGTTCCGCTGGTGCTCTTCATAAGCATCCAGGCGCTGCCCGCCTCTGCGCAACACAAAGATGTACGGCTCGTGGATCCCCCCCGCATCGATTATTCCGTTGTCGAGCCATCGAGCGCGACGCAACGAATCAGGGGAGGTTTGGGGAGCAGCCATGGCTGTTACAGGCAGATGAGGTGCTACAAAACCGGCAAGCGTGTTCCCCATGAATTGTCTTCTATCCATTCTGGCTCCTTCCAACTTCTGATTTCTTGGCGTGTGCAGGTATAAATCTCCTCTGGGGGCAAGGCCTGCCCGCGCCTGGGATATCTCACCTGCGCAGGGAGCGCCGGACTCTCAATTGCTCGATACCTGCTTTAAGGGCCTGACGAGGCTGCCGTACAGTTGGGTACCGGGCGAAAAGGCCGGGCCGGGTTGTCGCTGGGAGGCGCCATCATGGAGAGTGCCTGCCCTGACCCTGACGAATCCTCCGAGGTGCGGATGGTTGCGCGCTGCCTTTTTTCGCAGGCCTCGAGAACTCCTGTAGCTCAAGCTCACGAGTTTCTGGTCGCGACAGCCTCCCCCTGTCAAGCAACGGCTTACGTAAACGCTTACTCATTACCACTGCCAAACGTTCAAGTCAACAAAAAAGCAACAATACACGCTGTCCGGAAGTCGTGCGGCTCAACCGAAGCTGCCGTGCAGTCGCAGTTGGCCTGCCGCCGCCAGTGCAATGCTTGAGCACAACCCCGGCTTAGACGAGGATTAAACCCGTGGGGAGAAAGGCAGAAACCGCAGTGGCTTGGCCGCCCAATTTTTCTCAATCTGGCAAAGGCGCGTCTTTCGCCCAATCTTTTTTCGGTGTGGGGCCAAGTTCCAGGGCCAGGTAACCTCCGTCGACAACCTCCCTCTGCCGGATCCACCATCTGTTTAGGGGAATTCCATTGAGCGTGGCCGACTGGATGAAGCAGTTGGCACGAGACGCGTTGCGGGCCTCGATGGTGAATGTCTTGCCGCCGTAGTGTTGTGGGGATAGATGTATGACGGCTCGGCGATAGAGGGGACTGCCGATCTCATAGATAGGATGGACCCTGCACCCTCCATCCATCTGAAAAAGCCCTAGCGACGCCATCACGAACCACGAACTCATGGTGCCCTGATCCTCATCACCGAGATAAGCGTCCGCGGGATTGTGGCCGTAATAGACATCGAGTATGCTGCGCACCCATTTTTGCGTGAGCCACGGTTGCCCTGCCCAGTTGAAAAGCCAGGCAACTTGCATGGTAGGTTCGTTCCCGTGGTTGACCGGGTAGTCTTCCTCCCTTCCGTCCGCGGCATTGAAGCGCGTGGTAGCGCTTATTTCGAATCCCTCATTGAGCCGGCTGATGAATCTCTCTCGACCCATAGCACTTACCAGGCCCGGCACATCCTGGGGGACATACCAAGTGTATTGCCAGGCATTTCCTTCCACAAATCCCGGCGTGTGGTATGGGTCAAAGGGGGTAACCCATTCGCCGTTGGCCTTGCGCGGGTGCGCGAAGCCGAGGCTTGGGTCAAAGACGTTCCGCCAGTTCTTGGAGCGCTCAAGAAATTTCTCGGTAACGTTCTTATTACCGAGCGCCAGAGCGAGTTGGGCCACGCACCAGTCGTCATAGGCATATTCGTAGGTGTTGGAGGTCCAGGCTCTGGGCTCCGCCATGTCTTTTACAGGGGGGACGTCCTGTGCGACGTAGCCATGCTCAAGATAGTTCTCCAGGTTTTCGTTCCCCACCCCGCCGTCGGATGCAAGCTTTTGAGGAAGCGTGCTCTGCATCTTCACGGCCGCGGCAAGGATTCTCTCACCCTGCAGGCCCTTAACTCCGTGCTGGAACGCGGCGACGAGCAACGGGATTTCATGCTCGCCGGGCCCCATAGGAATATACTGCAAACCCATCGGAGCTTTCGCCAGCCACCCGCATTTGTCGTAGAGTTGGAGTTCCGATCTACCCCACTGCGAGGACCACTCGGGCGCGATCAAGTTCATCACCTGGTTGAGACTCCAGAAGGTAATCCAAAACCCGTCACCGCCAAGCATCACATCATCAGCATCGTCGAGCTTCTGCCGGCGTTTGTAAGGATCAATCCATTCTCCATTGATATCGCTCCAGGTGTTCCGGCCTGACAGGGCGCGGTAGAAATTGGTATAGAAGCGCACTTTCTCGCGCGCGTCAGGAGTCTCAATCTCCACGCGGTTAAAAAGCTCGTTCCATTGGCGCCTTTGATTAGCGACCACCGCTGCGAAGTCCCATCCGAACGGCTTGGCCAATTCCATTTCTAGATTCAGCCGGGCATTCGAGACGCTCACCAGCGAAATGCCCGTCCGCACAAGAATCTTCTCATTGGCGGCAGTACTGAAATTCACAAATGCGCCACAGTCTCCCGCCAGAGCCAACTCCTGCGAGCTGGGAATGATCTGTTCTCCCTGCCAACCGCCCAGGGTCTCAAACGCGCGGTTAAACTGAGCCACGAAGTGCAGGTTAAACCGATGGTCGACGCCCCGGCGCACACGAGGAATCATCGTCTGGAGGGTTCCCTCGATTTCGGCGGGACCGGTACGGCGCACCTTGGCGTCGAGGATCTGCATCTCGTATTCATTAGGAATAAGGAAACTAAAGATTACCCGTGCCTGATCGCTGGCGGGAAATGTGTACTGCTGAAGTGCGGCGCGCGTGGTGGCAGTCAGTTCCACCTTAATGCCGCTGTCTTCGAGGAATACTTCATAGAAGGCGATGCCGCCGCGCTCGGTCGACTTATTGAAACGCGAACTGAACCCGCTGCCTTCCAGCCCTCGTTTCGTGCGGAGCGGTCCGCTCGTCGGCATCATGCCAAGTCCTGCCATAGAAAACTCGTGGATATGACTAAAACAGTCTATGTGCCCGAGAGTGTAGTCGTAGCCGCCGGCCCAACCCGTCGGCTGATTGTCAGGAGAGAGCTTGACCATGCTGAACGGCATCCACGGCCCGGGCGCAATCATCCAGCGCGAATGCGCAGTTCCCTTGAACACGTCCACATAATCAGCCGCGGTGGCGGGTGAAGAGGGTTGGAGGCTTAGGCGCGTTTCGTTCAGCAACTGGCCCTCCGAACTCAGCCGTACCAGGGTCGTATTAGCCGGCGCGGAAGGGGCGGCGGGGATTTCGAAAACCTGCAGGCCCGGCTCGGCCGTGAACACGTGCGTTCTGTCATTTCCAATTTCTACCTGGAGTTTCCCTGGCAATCCCGCGCGGAACACTTCCACGCGGACGGTGGCCGGCGTTTCGGGGTCGGAGGATACTGCGTAGGGGGCAGCGACGACTGACCGCACAACCGTAGGCATGACCGCAGCCAGTTTGGCCGCGCCGCTGATTTCAAGCCGCAGAGCATCGAAGATAAGCCAACTGCCGCGCATGCTCCGCAGGGAAATCTCGTTGTAACCTCGATGCAGCAGAGAGGAGGGAAAATCAATCTGGAGAGACTGCTTCTTAGCCAATCGGAATTCTCCGTGCAGGGAATCCTCGCTTCCGCCTGCGGCAAGATTGCGTTCAAACCCGGTCCCATTGATCGAGATACGCAACCGGGGGGGCTGCTGTGGGTGCGTGTCGCAGAGATCTATCGTGAAGAGGCAGTGGGAATCTTCCGGAACCTGCTCGAGAACAAATCCGATGGGCAGGGTATTCATTTGATCCCAACTCCCGTTGGCCCCATTGCCTGCCCACTTATCCAAAGGTCCGGGCAGAACGTAGGGCCAGTCATTCTCCGGCTTCACGAGCCCGATGTAATAGGCGTGATCCGGGCTGCCAAATTGCTGAAGGAACCGCGCATAATCGCCAGGGGCTAGGGCAAACTCGGCGCAACTGCCATCTGTCTTGCCGATTTGCCAGACCGTCTGGACAACCTCACCTGTGCCCTCCTTTACTGGGTATATTTCGCGCGATGGCCTCAGTGTGGCAGCTCCGACAGCAAGGGCCGAATTTCTCAAGAATTCGCGACGATACATTTGAACCTCCCTGGACGGCGTGGCTCCCGTCGGTCTAATCAGAGGATGACCCTGGGGGTTGACAGCGCGGATGGCATAAGGCGAGGAATGCGCATTATCCCTGGGTGTATGCTCCAAACTCGAGCGCGGCGTCGAGCATCGCGATCACATTTTCCGGGGGAACGTTGCACTGAATGTTGTGCACCTGGTTAAACACGAAGCCGCCGCCGGGGGCAAAGATGCTCAGTCGCTCGCGGACGTGTTCGCGGACCTCCTCCGGTGTCGCCCCGCCGAGCACCGTCTGGGTATCGCAGCCGCCCCCCCAGAACACGATCTTGCGGCCAAACTCCTTTTTCAGGCGGACGGGGTCCATGTTCGCCGCTGAGGTCTGGACGGGATTTAGAATGTCCACGCCCGCTTCGATGAAATGCGGAATCAGATGGTAGATTGAGCCGCATGAATGAAGAAAGGTTTTCCAGCGCGTATTCATGTGGATCCAGTCACAGAGCTTCCGGTAGTGGGGTTTCATCATTTCGGCCCAAAGGCTGGGTTTGATAAACTCCCCGCGCTGTGTGCCGCTGTCGTCGGAGGCGATGCCCCAGGCAAAGCAGCGGTCGCCTACCGCCTGGTGAAGGAGCTTCAGACACTTGATGCTGGCTTCCACCGACCGGTTCATCATCTCGTGACAGGTGTCCTGTTCGGTCAGGAGCATCATCATCCATTCGTCTGGCATGCCCAGGGTCACGTTTGAGCGACGGTCCGTAATCAGGCTTAACCCCAGGAAGCAGACTCCTCCGCCCCAACCGAGCAATGCGTAATCGGTATCGTCGTACAGTTGAGAGGAGTAGTCCTCGATCTGCCTCAGCGCCACCTCCGGGATGTCATCCACGGGTCGGAACTTCGCCGGATCTATCCCCTCCCCGCGGTTAAAGGAGATGTCATCAAAGTAGTAACCATCTTTGGGCATACGAAACGAACTGGGCGCGCCGTCTTCAGCGAGGAGTATCCAGTTTCCTTCCGCGTCTTCCTGGATTCGCGTGCCGGGCGGGAACAGCAATTCCGTTCCCGAGAAGAGGCGGCGCGGGACCCACCGGTCTTGGGGGGTCATCTGGGCCGGGATCATGGATATATCCAGGGGCGCCACATCGACCCCGAACCGCTGCAGCACCGGCTCTTCAACTAGCGCAATCATGAACCGCGCGTCCGACACCCGCGGCATCCCGCCAAGGTGCAGCTGCCACGTCACTCCGCGGTAAGTTTCTACCGCAATCCCCGACGCCTTGAGCCCACCTAAATCGATAGGCACCCGATCTGCCTCCTGGAAGTTTATGGCTCTCTCCACGCGCTCGCGAGGCTTCATGTTTTATCTCCCGCCTTGTGTTCAGCTAGACATTCACATTGGAAGACTGCAGGTAGAATTTTAACCCTGAGCTGCCGAGGCTGCATCGCAGAAGCGTGGATGGGGGATCGCACATCTCTTCCCAATGTTTCAATGTAAAGGCCCAATCAGGATGACATTATGAAAGCGCGACTCGTTGAACAGAAGCTCTAACAAAACCTTGAAAGAGCGGTCGCTTATATGGTAAAAGGCTTACGTAAACGCTTAACAAATAACACGCAAGAGGAATGAGGTCAAGAGGAATATCACCAAAAGATGAAGCGCGTTGCCGAGGATCCGGGAAACATAATGGGGTCAGCGGTAAGGTAGTGACTTGGGGTAGAAAGCGTCTCTGCGTGCCGCTATCTTCGCCTCATCAAAATACAGCCAGTCACGTCACACGGCGGTTCACTTTTCTGGGACTTTGGGACACAATCTGTCCCCCACGCTATCGATCGTTTGAAAGGGGAGCGAAATGGCCGGAATGAAGGACGTCGCAAAGCAAGCGGGAGTCTCGGTTGCAACCGTTTCCCATGTTATGAACAAGACGCGACACGTTGAGCCCGAGACTCAACAACGCGTTCTGGAAGCTATCCGGGAACTCCGGTATTACAAAGATGCCAGCGCCAGACATCTCGCGCGCGGCCGCAGCGACGTCTTTGGCCTGGTAGTATCCGACATAGAGAACCCCTTCTTCCCCGAAATTGTCAAGAGTTTCGAAACGGCCGCCCTGCGGAAAGGTTTTCATGTTCTTCTTTTCAACACCGACTACGATGTTGCACGAAGTGAGGCGGCTATACGAAGGCTGATTGAAAACCGGGCACGCGGGGTTGCGATGATGACCTCCGAGCCGGTCCCGGAGTCGGTTGAGGAACTGGAGGCACGGCAGATTCCCACGGTATTTCTCAATGTCGGCCAAGTACGGCCTTTTATGAGCAATATTCGTGTGGACTACCGGCAGGGGATTTCTCAAGCCGTCGACCATCTATACGGCCTTGGGCACAGAACCTTTTCATTAATTGCAGGTCCTCACACTCTTTCCTCCGCGGTCACTCGCCGTGCGGCTTTCATCGACTCTCTGAATCAAAAGGGCCTGCATCTTGAACAAATCCTCGAAGGAAATCACAGGGCTGATGGCGGGGCAGCCGCAGTAACGAATTTGCTCTCACAAGCTCGCCTGCCGACAGCCCTGCTTTGTAGCAACGATCTGACCGCCATCGGTGCAATGAGCGCTCTTCATCACCATGGAGTTCGTATTCCCGGGGATGTGTCGGTAGTGGGACTAGACGACATTACCTTTTCCTCGCACACTTATCCGCCCCTGACCACAATCCGTATTTCGCGAGAGCATCTGGGGAAACTCGCGATTGAGGAACTGGAGAGAATACTCCGCTCCAAACGCCGACAAGGAAGAGAGTGCGTTGAACAAAGCCAGTTGGTGGTTCGGGGGTCGACGGGTTGTGCTCGTCGAGGAGAGATTTCCGTCACGCTAATGCCTTCCGTTGCGGAGCCGACATCCTGAAGCTGCAGAAGACCTCACAAATCGCGACAACCGCCCAGCGCGTGCGCCCTGAGGACAATCTGAGGAGCGAAACCTTCCCGTAATGACGAAGTGAACTTCTGATTCAGCACATCAACGAGGCTTTAACTCGGTCCGACGACCATTTGATAATCGTTCCGAACCTAAGAGCAAGTTCGGCTTGCGTTAAAGCGCACCAAGACGGCGCAATGAGTCGCGCCAGTTGCAACCATGCTTAAACTCGCGGGGAGAGATGGGCACTTGCTGGATGGTTTGGCCAGTGGCCTAATAGATCGGCGCCTGGAGGAATGCTACACCCAGCGATTGAACCATTCCAACATAAGCTGTTGGGCCTGGGCCGGAAACTTGTGGGGACCGTCGTAACGATAGGTCGTAAAGCGCTCAGGCTTCCCAATAGCCTCATAGCAGCTGGTCAGATTTCGGAAGGCGGCTGTAACGCCATCCGGCGGGAAAAGAGCATCTCGCAGGCCGTGCACCACCATCAACGCCCCTGGCATGATTAACGAGCCGACATCCGGATAATCCAAATAGTTGAACAGGCCTGGCACGTTTCCCGCAGGAATGGTATAGCTGACAAACCACGGGACGATTTGACGGAAAGATGTCATCCATCCTGCGATGCACGCGGCCTTGATCCTCGGGTCCAAACCCGCGAGGAAATTGCTTCGCCATCCCCCTACCGAGAGTCCCGCGCAGGCAATCCTCTTCATGTCAACTTCCGGCCGCGTTGTGAGGTAGTCGATGGTCCGAATATCATCCCAGCAGAGTACACCTCCCCATGTAAAACCAGCATGCTGGACGCAGCGGTCCACCCAACACTCAACCTGCCCATTGCGGCGGTTGATCCGGTCGACCGTCTCCGCTGACTCCATCTTCGGCCTCGCATTGAGACCTTCCCTCAGATCCGCATCCAGAATCAGGCGCCGCTCACCGAAATAGAACATGTCAATGACGATAACGGCATAGCCGTGGCGTGCCAGCGTGATCGGAAAACTCAGCCCGTCATAGTACTCCTGCCGATACCCCGTCAGCGCCGGGTTCTCGTTTTCCATCTCGATGAGTTTTTCCTTTCCCCAGTAATAGAACCCTCCATGATCATGTAGTGCGACGACGGCCGGCACCGGCATTTTCGTCCGCTTGGGAATCAGGAAGTACGCCGGCACCTCAATATCCGGAGTCGTGTGGAATCGCAAATATTCCCGAATGTAGTCACCCTTGTCCACCCGCTCCACGATGTGAGCCTGCGGACTACAACGCTTCGGCCGATAGAGCAGCAACTCAAAGATCTTCGCCCTGGCTTCAGCCTTCCATGCCTCCAGATGCCTCGGGCGCCGGTTAAGAAATGCCAGGCTTTGCGGCGCCTCCTGTTGTATCTTCTTGATGAAGGGATATTGGTTCCCGAGTGGTGAACCCCTCCACGTCTCATTCTGGCCAGCCAGGATTTTTGCAAGCTCTTCCGCAAGCGGATTAGAGCTTGCGTCCTGGTCTAAGGGAGAGCCGATCACGGCTGGCCGCGCCACAGCAGATAGGCTACCTGCCACACCGAGTGCTTGTAGGATGCTGCGACGTGTAAAACGCTTGGGCATAATGCTCCGTATCTCAGAAGCTGGCAGGCAAAGGAACTGGTCCCTTACGAAAAACTCTGGCCGTGAAGGAAGAGACCCAACGCGGAGAGTATCTTGCCGAGGGGGTCCACGTTGTAACCTTCAATCCGGAAAAGGCGGTCCGCACCGGCAGCTTCATAGGCGGCTTGGGTTGTTCGGTACGCCTCGCGGGCCATGCTTAGAGGCACAGCGTCTCTCATGGCATCGAGGGGCAATGCCAGCGTCAAGGCGCGGCCTGCCATCGCGGCGCCCAAAGCGGGCAAATCAAAAAGCAAACGGACATTGGGAATAAAGATTTCCGCCCCGTAACGGTAACGATCAACCTCGGTGAGCGCCCGACAAGAAACGAGACGTTCCTGGCAGACCAGGGAACGGACCCGGGAGTCCAGGACGGCAGCATACAAGGTCGACAGAAATCACATGCCTTTGCCGATCACGCGCAGGCCCTCGGGATTGCCCTCCGGCCGGGTAAAGACGTAGTCTACGCTCCGGAGGACCTCCCGCACGCACATCCCGAACAATGACAAATTCACGAGCCAAGCCATTTAGGACAGGGCTGTGGCAGCATCAAAGAGTTGGCCAAGCTTGGTGGACGCGAACCCCTCAGGATAATTAGAGGGCTCAGTTTCTCCAATGCCTCATACATCCACCGCCAAAGCAAGGTTTCCTGCTCGCGTAAGCGTTTGAAGTAGGCCGGGACCCAATCCGCCTTCTTCCTCCCCTTCGAACTCCATGCCTTCGGCATCCACGCCACTGTTACTTACCCTCGCTCCCAGCACGAGCGCATCGCGCCCGGCGCCCACACCTTTCAGAACGATGCCGAGGCCGTCCACCGCCTCATCGAAGACGAGTTCTTCGACTTGGAAACCTTCTCCAGCCGCGCCGACTTCCTGGCCAGCCCTCTCTCTATCAGCTCTATTGGCTCGCCCCAACTCTCACAAGCCAGTTGGCACCCCAGGGCAGAACATTCATCAGCTCGATCCCCGCCTCCCCATCCGCCTTGTCCCCTCCGCTGAGACAAACGGCTAAGACACTCTTCGCCGTTCACTGGAATGGTATTGTACTACGAAGGGGGTTTCAAGCAAGATGCACGCCGGCTGGTAAAGCGGAGGCGGGCTCTCCTAAGGAGCAGAAGGGCCACGCTATTGAAAACACACGGTGGCCAGGAACTCGACACTCCTTTCCCTTTTGTCCAGGCCGGGTCTGGTATTTCACTGCGGGAGCGCAACCGGCCAAGCTCCCGTAATGAATCTGGGCAAACCGCTGGTGGCCCCTGAAATCACTGGGCTGGCGCTGGCTCCCGACGGGAAAATCTACGGCGTGGGGGGAAGCGAATAGGACATGGCGCGCGTGTTCTCCAACGACCCGGCGGCTGGCGCCTACCAGTTTCTGGGATTCGTGGACGTGAAGCGCCGTCCGTATTACAACTGGCAAGCGCACGTGATCAAGGAGATGGCGAGCGGGCTCGACGGGACAATCTACACCGGCGAGAGCTAACGGATTTCCCGCCTTTACCTTTTCTTCCCGATCGTCAAAGAAACTGGATGCAATCGGAGGCCGAAATGAATCGCCAAGACTCTATGGGAAACATGGCCGGGGTCGCGGCGATGGTGCCGCGCTCGCCGGTCTCGGGGACGATCGCAATTATGCAATTTGCGAAGCTCCACAATTTACGCCTTGACGAAACCCTCTAACTGGCATATCAGAGTGTGATGCCGGGACTTGAACTTGACCTGGGCGTGAGGATCTCATGAGTTCGCATCCCTCCAATCTCCGATGGCTCATGGTCTCCCTGGTCTTTTTGGCGACGGCGATCAATTACCTTGACCGGCAGACTCTCTCGGTCGTGGCTCCCGTGTTGATCGACCACTTTCATATGAGCAATCAGGAATATTCCCGTGTCATCTTTGCCTTTATGTTGGCCTACACAATCATGAACGCGGTCTCTGGACCACTCATTGACCGGTTGGGCACGCGCCTGGGTTACGCTTTGACGGCAGCCTGGTGGTCGGGTGCAGCGATGTTGCACGCCCTGGCACGCGGGCCTTGGACCCTGGGTCTCTATCGCTTTCTTTTGGGGATGGGTGAAGCTGGGAACTGGCCAGCAGGAGTCAAAGTAGTGGCGGAGTGGTTCCCTGCTAATGAGCGAGCCTTGGCATCGGGGATTTTCAACAGCGGGTCTGCCGCTGGGGCAATTGTCGCTCCCCCGATAATCGTCTGGATTGTCTTGAAGGCAGGGTGGCGAGCGGCTTTCTTCGCCATAGGGGCTGTTGGCCTAATCTGGGTTCTCGGGTGGTTGATAATCTATGATCATCCCAAAGATGCCGTGAGGGAGGAACGTGCGGTCGACATTTCATTGTGGCGATTGTTTCGCACGCGCTTTGTCTGGAGCCTCACCTTGGCCAAGTTCTTTCTTGACCCTGTGTGGTATTTCTACATTTTCTGGTTCCCGGAATATTTGAAGCGGGCGCGGCATTTTGACCTACTTGCCATTGGCAAATACGCGTGGGTTCCTTTCATGGTGGCGGGCTTGGGAAACCTCCTGGGAGGGTGGTTTGCTCACACCCTGCTTCGGCGTGATATTCCCCTTACTGTCGCACGTAAGAGCGCACTTGCACTATGCACGCTTCTGATGGTATCAGCCATACCGGCGGTGCTGACTTCTTCTGCGAGTATTTCGATCGCATGGGTTTCCTTGGCGATGCTAGGTTACACGGGGGCAGTCGCCAATATGCTGGCCTTCCCCGCCGACGTGTTCCCGAGGAACGTGGTGGCTTCGATTTGGGGGCTTGCAAGCGTGGGTTCAGGGATTGGTGGAATGGTCTTCGCCCTGGCCACGGGATGGGTCGTGGACCATTATTCGTACATGCCGGCCTTTCTCGGATTCGGTCTCATGCCCCTGATTGCGCTGGGAATCGTCTGGTTCATCCTGGGGCCGCTCACGCCTTGGCGGAAACTCGACGAAATCGGTGGAACACTATGACATCTTATTCCCAGACCATCGACCTGGCATTTATTATCGTCCGTCGCACAAAGACAATGTCCACAGCGCGCAGGAGTCTGTATTGTGCCATGATTGATATATCAGACTAAACGAAGTGCTCTGGATGTCAAACTAAGGCGCTCTGATTTCGCACTCTTTTGGCCACACGTGATGTCAGGAATATTATTAAGG
This sequence comes from Acidobacteriota bacterium, assembly GCA_003171295.1. Lineage (GTDB taxonomy): Bacteria > Acidobacteriota > Terriglobia > UBA7540 > UBA7540 > Bog-366. Next base: position 14,681 of record PMYF01000852.1, read on the forward strand.
CGAGGGCGACAAGCTTCAAGGAGAAATGCACCTGAGCCCACTTTGGCCGAGCGGGCCTATCAAGTGATCTTGGATCAGATCCTTAGAGGAAGTCTAGCGATCGGTTCCGCGCTTTCGCGTCGTAAAATCGCCGAGCAACTTGGGATGAGCTTCGTGCCGGTGGCAGAGGCATTACAGCGCCTGGAAATTGAAGGCCTAATCGAGAGCCGCCCGCGGGTTGGGACCAGAGTTCGGATACCGGACGCTGAAGAGGTGCGCGAATGCTTCGAATTGCGAGAGGCCCTCGAATGCCAATCAGCTCGCCTCTGTGCGGAGCGGGCATCATTCCAGGAACGGCTGGAACTGAAACGTGCGGCCGAGAACATCGATGCCCTATTCGCTAAGGCATCTAGCGCAAAGGGTGACAGAGATTATGTTTTTGCAGTGCAGAAATACCACGTCGACCTTCACATGAAGATTGCTGAAGGTGCGCATTCCGAGGCACTAAGAGCGGCCACCGAGAAAAGCCACGTCTTGGTCTTCAATTGGCTCTACGATACAGCGTCTGGCCGGCGTGTCCTCCCCCACAAATTCCATCAGGACCTGATAGGCGTCATCGCGGGGCAAGGTCCGCATAAAGCACAGGAGGCGATGCGCCGGCACGTCCGCTACGGATTGAAGGAGGTGCAGCACGTCGTGGCGCCGCTGCGCGGGGGAAATTGGCGGCTGAGTCGTTCGTCGTGACTTCGTCAAGGTAATCGCCCTTTAATCCCTATGGAGCGGTGCTGATCGATTGACCCTTCGACGAGCATCCAGCGTTTCCGGGCGTGCCGACAAAGACTCCGCGCGGCAGCCAGCTTGCCCTTAGCTGCCTCTCGAGTCGCATGGGTTCTGGGAAACCCGCGCTAATGGGCCTTGACACACCGATACGGTTGATATATCAGTATTGCGCGTTCGCGACTTGCTTACGGCGAGGCTGAGGGCAGGTATAGTCGTTGCCGCTTCTCGCGATGATGCAACCTCACCTGGTCAGGGAGAATACCATTAGTTCGGAAGGCCGGAAGAATCGGAAGGAGGTATGACTTCATGTTGGGGATTACGCCTTACAAGTTGTCGCCTACCGCCGGACTCAGCGTCGCAATACTCCTGGCGCTGGGCTTTGGGTGCAGCTTGCTGCTGCGAGCCGCCGGTTCGTCATCCTCGGGGGGGCGCTTCCACCTGTTGCTGAGGACAGAGGTCCAGGCATTCAAGGGAGGTAGCGAATGGCAGAAAGCGCAATTTAAGCAGGACTTCTCGACTCGCGAGACTGCGGTTGTGATTTGCGACATGTGGGACCATCATTGGTGTACCAGCGCCACTCAACGGGTAGTACAAATAGCGCACAAGATGAAGCCGGTTTTGAAAGTCGCGCGGTCCGCGGGGATTCTGATTATTCATGCCCCGTCGGAGACGATGGACTTTTACAGGGACTATCCTCAGCGGCGCCTGATGCTGGCGCTCCCGCGCGCGATTCCTCCGCTTAGCTTGGGTCTGGAGTCACCGGCATTGCCGATCGACGATTCCGATGAAGGATGTGACACGCCCGGCGACACGGTTCATCAGGCCTGGACGCGCGAAAATCCGGTGTTGTCCATCGAGCCGAATGACGTGATCTCGGATGACGGTGTGGAGATCTACGGACTCCTCCAACAGAAAGGCGTCAAGAATCTCCTCATCTTGGGCGTCCACGCCAACATGTGTATTTTGAATCGCACCTTTGCCATCAAGCAGATGACCAATTGGGGGATGTCCTGCGTTCTGGTCCGTGACCTCACGGACACCATGTACAATCCCCAAGCCCGCCCATACGTTTCTCACACAGCTGGGACCGAACTAGTCATCGACTACATTGAGAGGTACTGGTGCCCAACGACTCTCAGCGCAGACCTTGTGAAAGCGTTGAAGTAGTCACATATAGGGGTGAATCCTTGCGCGAGGGCGCGAAGCAGGAGCAGCAATGCTCCATCAGGTCAGAAAATGCGGAAAAGGAGGACCGATGCGTTCAACTGCTTTGGCCATGATCTTGTTCTTGTTGATGGGAACAAGTCCATCCCGGGCCCAATACAATGAAATGAGCGGGCTTGACATTACCCAGATCGATCCGAGTTATGCGCATGCCCCGCAGAGGGCTGTTGAAAACTTTGAAGATATGAAATTCGGGCTGCGCATTCACTGGGGACTGTACGCCATGGTGGGTAGCGATGCCTCCTGGGCCTTGCCACATTCCTCCCAAGAGTTTCGCAACATCTACGGGACGCTCTACCAGTTCTTCAATCCGACCGATTTTGATGCCGACGCCTGGATGAACATGATGACGCGCGCCGGGATGAAGTACTTCACGATCACGACGAAACATCACGACGGGTTCTGTTTGTGGCCCACGGAGACATGGCAAAAATCGATCCGGCTGACTCCTAAAGGCATCTCCCTCGGGGTTGGGCATTACGAGGACTGCTTGATTCACTACAGTATTATGGACACCCCTTACAGGAAGGACATCATTGGTGCCCTCGTGGGGGCCGCCCGGAAGAAGGGTTTGGGTGTGAGTTTCTACTACTCCCACATCGACTGGCACGACCCAGCTTTTGCGTGGGATCCCAACAATTGGTACTACGACCCGAGCTTTACGAGAGAATCAGACCCGCAACGGTGGCAGAAGTTCGTAGATCAAGAGCGAGCGCAGGTGCGCGAATTGATGACCCAATATGGAAGAACAGACGCGTTGGAACTCGACATGGGTTGGCCTAAGGAAGCACACCCCGAGATCATCGAGGTCGCGCGCATGGTTCGCAGTCTCCAACCCGATGTCCTGATCCGAAACCGTGGTATCGGCGCGTACGGTGATTTCTACACACCGGAAGGGAACATCCCCGAAGGGTTCGAAAAGGGCTGGCCCTGGCAGGTGATCTATCCCGGTGGTGAAGCCTTTTCCTATCTGCCCAACGACCGATACAAGCCGAAAGAATGGATCCTGGAGAGCTTGATTGATGTGGTCTCCAAAGGTGGAAATTTCGAGGTAGGATTCGGCCCCATGGGCAATGGCGCCTGGCCGAAAGAGATTGTCGAGCGGTTGCGTTGGGTCGGTAATTGGCTGCGAATAAATGGCGAGGCTATCTACTCCACGCGCCCCTACACAACCTTTACAGAAGGTCAGACGATCCGGTACACGCGCAGCAAAGATGGCAAAACGCTCTATGCCATCAGCCTGGGTTGGCCGGGTAAGGCCGTGCGGTTGAACGCAGTCCGCACCGATCCAGCCATGGGAATCAGCATGCTTGGCGTTCCCGGTAAACTGAATTGGTGGAAGGAAGCGGGCCAACTTGTCATCGACATTCCCGAGGCTCTGGAGAATCACAAACCCTGTGAATCCGCGTTTGTCCTTAAGATTACAAGTCCGCACTCCTTCGTCCCTCGTGCGTCAGGCGAAGAACCCCACCGCAGGGAGGGATTCACCAAAGTCAATTGATGATCAAGGTAAACCACGCGCGGAGCGCCCATCTCCTCCGGGATGGGCACACAAGCAGTGACAATCCCCTGCTCGGCCCATATAGTGGCGTTTCCACTCCCTCCCCAAACTCTAGCAGGTGATTTGCTATCGCCGCTCTGCAGTTCCTTTCGATTTCGCAAACCGATGGATTCTGTCCAGGGCCGTTCTCACACAGTTGTATCCGTCCTGTAGACCCATTG
>PMYF01000042.1:0-2303 GCA_003171295.1 Acidobacteriota bacterium
CCGCTATGGTACTTGCCTATTTAACCCAACTGCAATACGGCAATGCTTCCCAGGCTGGGCCGAACGGCGTACCACTCTGGCGGAAAGCTGGAAAGAGGCATTATGCAGCATACGGATTCATCGCGTTGGGACTCTTATGCTTCGTAATCGGGACTATACTTGCGGCTTGCGGACTAATGCAAATTCCAAATACAAATCTTCCATGTCCAAATCACCCGTAGCAAAAATGGCAACCTTGCTGTGAATAGAAGCCACTCTTACCCNNGCGGAGGCGCTCGGCGAGGGCTGGGGCGGCGAGGAGGGGGTAGTCGCGCTCGCGCAGATCGTGGTAGTCGAAGTCCACGGCGAGCGACAGCATATAAATGGCCAGCGAATCCGAGAAAGCCGACTCGAAGTAGGCGCTGCGGGAGCGCTCGTCGATGCTCTTTTGGCCGGCGCGGCTCTCCGGATTGCGCACATCCAGAGTACGAACGTCCTGGGCGCGGCGGCGAGTCTCCCAGGCGTCCTGGCTGGTTTCTCCGCGCACCTGGGCCTCGGCCTGCTGCCAGGCCAGCGTCGAAAAGCTCTCAGGAACCCCCGCGGCCTCGACAAAGTTGTGGGCCACGTTGATGAAGAACTCGAAGGCCAGGCCGAAGCGGTCCTCGACNNTGGCAGATGGCGCGGTCGCCCAGATCGACGGTGTAGCCGGGGGCAACCATGGTATCGTCGGTGTCGGCGATGGCCAGAGGGACAAAGTAATAGGCGCGGTGTTCGAGCGCGGCAGAGAGCGTGGCCGGCACGGCGGCCACAAGGCGCTCCAGGTCCGCGTCGGAGATGCGCGTCTCGCCCCACATCGCGTAGTGAATTCCATTAGGGGCCTGAGCAATGGCCACCTGCGTGGCCACCTTCTCCGCCTGCCAAAGTTCGATCTGTGCGCTGCTCGCCATCAATTCGTATTCTATTCCAGCGGGGCCGTCGGCAGGCCCGCGCGTCCTCTCGGAAACCCGCAGCAACGAAGTCAGACTTTGAGAAAGATCCTCTTCCGCCAGAGCAGCCACAGCAAGCACCAGCAAAAGGCCACCGCGCACAGCGAATAGAGCAGCGAAGCATTGGCGTCATTCAGGCCCAGTGCCACAAGGCGCGACTGCGCCACGTCATGCCAGCAGAGTACAACGCCATTGGCCTCTTTGACCGTCCAGGTGTAGCCCGGACCGTAGACGAAGGAGTCGGCGACAAATCCGGCAATGGCGTTCATGCCAAAGACCAGGATCGGCACGGTCCAGACGCCGCGCCACCGCTTGATCTCCAACAGCCAGTAGAAGAAGGCGAGCGTCACCAGCGAGAAGCCGCCGGCGAAGAGCGCGAACGAGCTGGTCCACAGATTTTTATTGATGGGAAACCACAGATTCCATATCTGACCGGCGGCCAGGCCGAGGATTCCGAAGAGCAACAGGCGCAGGGCGATAACGCCGCGTGCGCGTCCTGAGCGCAGCCAGCTTCGCGCCAGCACGCCTATCAACGTACTGGCAATGGCCGGAATGGTGCTGATGATTCCCTCCGGATCGCGCGTTCCGTTGTATAGATGCCCCATGAACAGCTTGCGGTCGAGCCACGCAACGATATTTCCGTACTGGTCCATGAACGGCACGCCGTGCCCCGGAAAGCCAAAGCACGGCACCGGCACAAAGCGCAGGATCGCCCAGTAACCCACGAGACAAGCGGCCAGAGCGGCAATTTGCCCGCGCCGCCCCGTCCACAGTGCCACAACGGCCGCGGCAAAGTAGCAGAGCGCGATGCGCTGCGTCACGCCTTCCCAGCGGAACTGGTGAAAATCGTCGCCGATAAATGGAAAGCCGTTGACGAACAGGCCAATGGCGATCAGCATCAGGCTGCGCTTGCAGGCGTGCCACAAGATCTGTCCGCGTGTTTCCCCTCGTTGCAGTCGCGCCGCGTAGGAAAACACCAGGGAGACACCAACCAGAAACAGGAATGAGGGAAAGATAAAGTCGGGCGGCGTCCAGCCATTCCACTCCGCGTGTTTGATGGCCCAGTAAGCCTTGTCGTCGCTACCGGGGTTGTCCACCAGAATCATGCCGGCGACCAAAAGCCCGCGAAAGATATCGAGACACATCAGGCGCTCCGGGCGCGGCTTTGCGTTTTCCATCTCCGCCTGTTGTCCATGCGCGGCCATCGGAAGCCTACTCTTCATAACCTTCCTCTGCGGAACTCTCCTGGCCAGACGCACCGCCGCCGCAGACGATGATCTACTCCGCCCAACTCAATACGGCTTGTGCGCTGGCTGTTCTGAGACTGTATTCTATTTC
>PMYF01000042.1:2315-2515 GCA_003171295.1 Acidobacteriota bacterium
AACGGTGCTGGGATTTCCGCTCAAGGGGTTTGGGTTGGCCACTAGTCTGCTGTTAGCCTTTGCGGCGGCGTTTTTCACTTTTTTTGCGACGACCACCGTCGCCATCTTCGCGCTGCTGGCGTGGAATCTGATGGGCCACCACGCGGTGAGCTACGCCGACACCTACCGCTACGCCGGCTTTCCCGCCGGCCTGCTGGTGC
>PMYF01000729.1 GCA_003171295.1 Acidobacteriota bacterium
GGCGCCGCTTTCGCGCCTCTACAGGCTGCGGAAAAACTCGTAGGCGCTGTCATTCTGAGCGAAGCGAAGAATCTCTGCATTTGTAGAATCAGGCAAATGCGGAGATCCTTCGTCGCCTGCGGCTCCTCAGGATGACAGTTTGGGCGGTTTTCCAGCAGCCTGTTAGGCAATTCACTATTTCTTCAGGGCGGGGGTGGCGGGGATAGGCTCCAGCAATTTTTCCTTGCGGAAAACGAGAGTATTGGTATCGTACGCGGCGATTTCAAAATCGTGGCCATGCGTGATAGCGTCGCAGGGGCAGGCCTCCACGCAATATCCGCAGAAGATGCAACGGCTGTAATCGATGTTATAGACCTTGGCGTAGCGCTCCGCGGCACTAATGCGCTGCTCGGCAGTGTTCTCCGCCGCCTCGATGTAAATACAATTCGCAGGACAAGCCGCTGCGCAGAGGAAGCAGGCCACACACTTCTCCAGGCCATTCTCGTCGCGCCGCAAAATGTGAACCCCGCGGTAGCGATCCTCAAAATGCACGGGCTCAGCCGGGTAGTTCTCCGTCACCGTGGGTCCGACCATCATCTTGAAGGTCGTGGCAAACCCCTTCGCCAGCGCCACGGCGGATTCGGCAATTTCACGCACAATGTTAGGCATGGCCCCTCGAATTCTCAGTATATCGGATGGCTTGATTCCGGTCAAATATGCCGAAACTGTGATAGTGTCCTAGTTCGAACTTGCCAGAATGACAGGGTCGGCGGGCGGGGTGACACTTGCGAAATTTGGACACTGCCAGAGCCCAGGCAAACCCATGGCCCTCGGCCCGGCTGGGCGAGCCCAAACGGGGCGGCAGGACACGACATTTCTGTGCAACCTAAGAGCTTTCCTTGGAATCCAATGGGCAGAGTTGTGGTGAGCTTGCCAGGGCGAAAACGGGAGCGTAAATTGGGATTGTGCAGCCTAGGAAACAGAAATCCCAACCCTCCCAGGCCCGTCACAGCAAGTCTTGCAGAGGAGAATCCTATGAAGAAGTGGACCATGGGGGTTGTAATTGGGCTATGGGCTGGAATGCTGCTGCCCGCTCTGCTGGCAGGCGAAACCAAGGTGTTGCCCGATACCATACCCGCCGGGAGCCTCCTCCACGTGCGGCTTACCACGACACTCACCTCGAAGACCAGCAAGACCGGCGACCCGTTCACGGGGATGGTCACGCAGCCAATTGTGGTGGACGGCAAGGAACTTGTCCCATCCGGCAGCACGGTGGAAGGCCACGTGGCCTTCGTAAAGTCCTCCGGCCGCGTCACGGGCCTGGCCCAAATGCGCGTGCTGCTCGATGACATCATTACCACCGAGGACATGAAGATTCCCCTCAATGCGGGCCTGGAAGACATGAACGCCGGGCCGTGCGCCAAGACCGGCACCGACGATGAAGGAACCATCAAGGGCTGCGGCAAGAGCAAGAAAGACGCCGCCAAGGACGCAGCGATTGCAGGCGCTATGGGCGCCGGTGCAGGCAGCATGATCGGCCTGGGTTCGGAAATCGACTGCCGCTACTACGGAAACTGCGGCGGACCGGGCTTCGGAGCCGCCCTGGGGATGGGGGCTGGCATCGGAGCGGGTTCAGCGCTGATTTACAACCTCCTCAAGCACGAGAAGCAGATCATCCTGGTGCAGGGCACCACTATGACCTTTGTCATCCACCGTTCGATTGATGCCAATACCGGAAAGCCCATTGCGCCGGATACTCCGGCCGGCCCGCAACTCGCGGCGGATGCTCCGACCGGCCAACCCCTGGCACCGGATGCTCCGGTGGAGAAAGCAAAGCAGTGATGGGGCCGCCCGTCTCTGTCCGGCAGGCGCCGACCGTCCGTTCCTTTGAAAACCCGAGGACGCTCCCCCTCGCCATTTGCCGAAGGGACTTCTGATGAAACAAGCCTACCTCCTTGCCCTGCTTTCTGCCCTGACGCTCGCTGCGGGGCCCGCTGGCGTCGCCGCTGACGAGGGCAGCAATATCCCCTTGCCGGCAGGCACCGAGCTGCAGGTCCGTCTGACCTCGGCCTTGAGCACCAAGAACAGCGATAACGGCGACCCGTGGGTGGGGCGCGTGATTGAGCCCATCTTCGCACAGGGCCGCGAGGTGGTTCCTGCCAGCAGCAGAGTGGACGGGCACATTACCTACCTGAAAGCGGCGGGCCGCGCCGCGGGCACCGGAGAGATGCGCATCGTCGCCGATACCATTACCACTCCTGGCGAAGGCACCTTCACCATTGTGGCGTCCTTGCAGGACGCCCAGGGGGCGGATGGCGCCAAAGTGAAGGACGAGGAAGGAACCATCCAGGGGCCGGGTAAAAACGCGAAAGACGCTGCCAAGGAAGCCGGCATCGGCGCCGCGGTCGGCGCCGGGGTGGGTGTCATGACCGCGGGGGGCACGGGAGCTCTCTATGGGGCAGGCATAGGCGTCGTGGCGGCGGCCATCCACAGCCTGGCCAAGAAACACAAGGGTGTGGTGCTGCCACCCGGTACGGAAATGACCTTTGTTCTCTCGCGCGCGAGCCTGTCAAAACAGGTCCCCGCCCCCCGCCCGAATCCCTCCTCACCTTAGCCCAACTTTCGCAGTTGAGGGGGNNCAAGCCCCGGCCCTACAAGACCCACGTCATGTTTGGTTGCGGCCAGAGGCCGCGCTGCGCCACTGGCTCGCCACTCGTCACCTGTCACTCGTCACTGCTCTCAGAAGTTCTCCAGCAACCACACGTTGCTATCAGTGGAATCCGCTAACACCGCCAGGTAACGACCGTCCGGGGAGGGTATACCCGTGCCATTGGGCGCTGTTAGGGGGAACCACTGCTGCCAGAGGACTTGACTGCGACCTTCCAAGTCCACGTACAGGAGCGTATTCCTTGGACCAGTTTCGTTGGCTGAGACAAACAGGCCTCTCGCGTCCGCTGCCCAGAACAAGCACCAGAGGCCATTCCAACCTCTGACATTGACCTCGCGAACCCCCCCGCCAGCCAACGGCAGGATTTGGATACGGCCCTCCTGCTTGTCCCATTGTGCAAATGCGAGGTGAGAACCATCCAGGGATAGGTCCCAGCTATATGAGGTGGCCGGCTGCTTGAGATTGACCCTGGTAAGCTCCCGCCTCCTCGCTTCTTGCGACGGCTCGAACGCCGAGAAGATGAGTTGTTTGTGGTCCGGACTCTCCTCGCTGAAGACGCACAGTGTCGCAGGAGACCGGGCACAGGATAGGCCGTTGATGCCTCGCCCCTCCAGCACCAATTGCGGTACTCCCCCCGAGGTGGGCACGCGCATAATGCGTACCGGAGTGGTGGCGGTAGACCCAGGTGCCGTGGACACGTACAAAATCCAGGAACCATCCGGGCTCACCACGGCCCAATCCTTATGGTCAGGGCCGGTGACGACCGGCTGGACTGTGGTTTGGTCCAACCCCTGCTTATAGATGCCCCACGTACCGTTGCGGTCGGATGTAAACAGGACGGCCTTGCTGTCCGGCGTCCAATGGGAGGGAAAGTCCCCGGACTCTCCCAGCATTAGAGGACGCGGGTTCTTCAAACGGCGACCTCCGGCTTCCAGTTCCCCAACGTAAAAATGCTTCTGGCGGATAGCCCTTGTAACGGCCAACTGCTTTCCGTCCGGGGTTCCGCGAATATCAAAAGCAATGGTTTCCACCCAGTTCGTGATTCGTCTTGGTTTGCTTACAGGTTTGCCCGTCTTCGTATCCACTCGCACTTCCCAAACATTGTCTCCACCCCGCTCCTCAGGTTCATACAAAGAGTAAACAAAGCGACCACTCGAAAACCACGAGAAACTTGGGAACTCCAACCCCGGGCCGGATACTATGACAGTGGGCTGGCCTCCTTTTAGGTCACGGCTCTCGATGGAACATTCCTCTTTGTCAGGAGTGCGGTGAGTTCTCCCGTAGGCGATTCGCTGGCCATCTGGCGACCAGGCCGCCAACAGGAACCGGTCGTCTTGAGAAGCGGCGACGAGTCTGCGTGGGTCTTCTCCCTGTGCGCCCATCACCCAGAGCTCGTCGTAGTCACCCGCGCCAAGGCCGGTTCCGAAGGCAATCAGAGTGCCGTCCGGGGAGACCGCCCAGGGCGCGCCATTATCTCGAAGCTTACGAGGAGGTCCGCCCATGACTGAAATAACCCAGGCGGTTGTCGGCTTTCCGGATTCGTAGGCGGAGGCAATGAACCTGGTGCCATCCGGGAACCATGCATTTGGCCACCAAACATAGAAGTCCGGCGCCCGCCCTTCGGGTTGAGGTATGTTGAGCACATCTCCGGTCTGAAGGAGCTTTAGGTGCAGTCCCATTTGGTCGCTGTAGGCCAAGTATTTCCCATCCGGCGAAATCGCACCCTGGGTTACGGGGTTGTCGCTGGGATTCGCCGTCAGTCGCCGCTCCTTCAGTTCGGGCGGGGGCGCAGGGGGGCGCGTGAGCCAGTAGGCGAGAATTGCACCGCCGATGACGACAGCACAGGCCAAGGCAATCGCCAGCCGGCGTTTTCGTAGGGGCGCCCCTCGTGGGCGCCCTTCTGGGGCGGGCACAAGGCCCGCCCCTACGCGCCCCGAGTCCGTATCGCGTTTCAAGCCCCCCAGGTCGGCTCGCATGTCTGAAGCCGTCTGGTAACGCAGCTCCCGGTCTTTCTCCAGCGCTTTATTGATGATCTCTTCCAGCTTCGGTGGCACATCGGGGTTCAACCGCACGGGAGAGGTCGGCGCCTCGCTGAGGATCGCGTGGAAGATGACTGCGGAAGTCGTGCCGCTGAACGCCTGACGGCCAGTTGCCATTTCGTACAGCACCGCACCGAAACTGAAGAGATCTGTGCGGGCGTCGAGGTCTTCGCCGCGCGCTTGCTCCGGCGACATGTACGCGACCGTGCCCACCGCCACGCCGAGACTGGTGAGATGCGCCGCGTCCAGCGTGGCGCTATCCTGTAGGGCCGCCCCTTGGGGCGGCCTNNCGGGGCAAGCCCCGGCCCTACAATCAATTTTGCCAGGCCAAAGTCCAGGATCTTCGCCTGGCCACGTTGGGTCACGAAAATGTTCGCTGGTTTGATGTCGCGATGAATGATGCCCTTAGAATGGGCGGCGTCAAGCGCGTCGGCAATCTGGATGGCAAGGTCGAGGAGGGTGTCAATGCGTAGGGCCGACCCTTGGGTCGGCCTGGCCGGGGCCAACCCCGACCCTACCAGCCGCTCTTTCAGCGTCTGTCCCTCGAGCAGTTCCATGGCGATGAAGGGACGGCCCTCGTGCTCCCCCACTTCGTAGATCGTGCAGATATTGGGATGATTAAGGGCGGAGGCCGCTTTGGCTTCGCGCTGGAATCGACCCAGGGCCTTGGGCTCTGTCGCGAGTTCTCTGGGAAGGAACTTCAGCGCCACCAGGCGGCCCAGATTGACGTCCTCAGCCCGGTACACGATGCCCATTCCTCCGCTGCCGATCTCCTCGTGAATTCGATAGTGCGAAACTGTGCTCCCCGCCAAATCAGCCGGTGGACCCTGCAATGGTGGCACGGGCTCGGCCTCGGGTGCCTTCCCAAGGTGAATTGCCTCCTCTCCGCCTTCGACGGGATATATGAACCGATATCCCCGCCGGGGAAGCGTCTCCACGTAGCGCGGCTCATCGGCTGAATCACTTAAGGCTTCGCGCAGACGATTGATGGCGGCGTTGATGCTGTGCTCGAACTCGACAATGGTGTCGTGGGGCCACAACCGTTTCTGCAAGTCCTCGCGCGTAACCAATTCGCCCGGACGCGCCAGCAGCATGGCCAGCACTTCCATGGGCTGACCGGAAAGCTTGATCTTCAGCCCATGCTTGCGCAGTTCCTGCGTATGCCGGTCAAACTCAAAGGCTTCGAACCGGATCAGGCGTGCAGGGGAAGTGACATTCTCCATGGCAGGAGGCAGCCAGGGGTGGGGATGCGAATGAGCCTCATCCGGTGGGACCGACGGGCTGCCGCTCCTCCGGGTTTCGAGATGGGCCAGAGTCTAACGCCCTATTAAATTGAATGTCAATACAAGTCCGCGGCCGGTACTGGTCCAGTCTGGATTTGTTGTAGCGGCGGTCTATGACCGCCGGGTTTTGTTTCATAAGTTCCGGCGCTCATAGAGCGC
>PMYF01000189.1 GCA_003171295.1 Acidobacteriota bacterium
GGGTACAATATCGAATAAAAAACAGGTGTGCGCCTTCAGGTCTGCCTCATCAGAAAGTGAGCCTCCATGTGCGATAGCAGCCCCTGAGGGATTATGAAAGAGGAATTGCGGCGTTCACCCTTCCTCGCGGGCCTTTCGAATGTCAGAATTCCACACATGGTACAGAATCGCCGGCTTTTCACAGCAATTGCTGCCTTGGTCATGAAATTCCTCTGAGAAGCGGTACAATTTGAGGAATCAGTACCATAATAGGAATTCCGGGTAAAAGGAAAACATGGGACGGATTAGTTCAATCCGGGTTCTGGCCTGTTGGCTGGTTTTCTCTGCCGTCCTGCCAGCGCAACAGTATGTCTTGCGCGCCTTCCGCCAGGCCGAAGGGCTCAATAACCTTGCGCTCAGTTCTTTGGAGAAAGACCGCTCGGGCTTTCTGTGGATGGGCACGGAGAACGGCGTCTACCGCTTTATCGGTTCCGGCTTCGAGCGATACGGTCCGGAGCAGGGGCTTGCCGAACTCGATATCCGAGACATAATTTCGGATCCAAACGGCACACTGTGGGTAGCTACCGAGGGAAATCTGTACCACTGGGACGGTGAACGGTTCCTTCCCGCCGGACGAGATCCAATCCAGGTCGATAGCCAGAGGCGCATAGTTGTCGAAGATGCGCGTCACCTGTTGATTGTCGTAAAAGGGCATATTTACCGGTTGGAGCACGACGCCGAAGGGCGGATGCTCTCTTTTCTGCCCTTGTTTTCGGACCGTATGCTGGCCTCCATGCCGGATCTGGGCAAGGTGTTCAGCCTGAGCGTGGTGCATGATCTGCACAGCGGCGTCCGCATCTGGGCCGGTTGCGGCAACGGTCTCTGTTCCTGGCTGGGAGGAGAATCCGGCGGCGCAGCCCAGCCGCGCGACGGCGGTGTGACCGAATGGGGCAAGGATAAAGGCCTGGCCGCCGATCTATGGGGGGGTGTTCTCCTGGATCGTTCCGGCACCCTTTGGGCCGGGGGCGCCACTCATGTGGCCGTCCTGCCGCCTCGCTCCGCGCGCTTTGTCGATCGCTCCGTCCCCGGCCCTAACCTGCAGGGCTTCTACAGCCACGCCCCCCTGATTGAGGACCGGGAGGGCCGGATCCTGGCTCCTATCGAAGAGGGAATTGCCCGCTGGGATGGAACCACCTGGCGGATCATCGGCCAGAACAATGGGTTGGAGCGCGCCAGCCACATCATGAGCATGACATTCGACGCGGCCGGCGATCTGTGGTTCGCCAGCCGCGGAGACGGGCTTTACCAGTGGACCGGCTATGGGAATTGGGAAGGCTGGGACTATAAGCAGGGTTTGCCTACCTCATCCATCTGGGTCATCGACCCATCCAATCCGAATCATGTTTTCGCGGGTACAGAGCTTGGGGTGGCATGGATCGACCCGCGCAACGGTGAGGCCGCTGAGATTTCAGCCCTGTGGCGGTGGTCCTGGGGGCAGGTGAGAGGAATAGGCGTCGAGCGCGACGGCTTCCTCACTGTCGTGACATTGCCGGGCAGCATTCTTCGCCTGGATCCCAGAACCGGCGAAGCGGTAGAGACGGCAAAGATTCCTGAACCCATCCCCAGTGCCGTTGTGGATTCCTTCGGACGCTTGTTCCTTGGAACGGCGCAGGGTCTTTATCTCAGCGAGCCGGATAAGGCTTCGCCGCTGGAGGGGAAAGCCGTGTTCCGGAGGACCGCGCCGCATCGCATTCCCGCCGCGGATGCGCTAATGGGAGGTTCCGGGGGTGTGGTGGCAAGCTGCGAATCCCCCGACGGCGCGGACTGGTTCGGGGTCGGCGGCCGCCTGTTGCGCCTCAAGGAAGGCCAGTGGAGCGCGCCGGCCATCGATGGAATACCCAAACTAAGTGGACGGCTGGATGCCTTGTACTGCGCCCGGGATGGTGCAGTGTGGCTGATCGCCGCGCCGGGACTCACCTGGCGATTGACGCCGCGCGGCGATCGGATGCAGGCCTGGCAACTCGAACTTCCCCCTGAACTGCGCACTTTCGCATCCCTTTGCATCGTGGCGGACCATCGAGGATGGATCTGGCTGGGGACCGATATGGGTCTGGCGGTGTGGAACGGCCAGAGTTGGCGCCATCTCACCCAGGAGAGCGGGTTGATCTGGGACGATGTCAATCAGGGAGTGATGAGCGAAGCCCCCGACGGCTCGCTATGGATTGGAACCAGCGGCGGCATGGCCCACCTGCTGCATCCTGAGCGGGTCTTCGATGCGATTCCGCTGACGGTGGCGCTGACGCAGATTCAACGAGGCAAAACAAACTACCTCGGAGCGCAGCAGATCACGATGTCATGGACAGGTTCACCTCTGCTCTTCCACGTCGCCTCTCCCACGATGCGCAACCTGAGCGAGTTGACCTTGAAGATACGGATGGTGGGGTATCAGTCGGAGTGGATGGAGACCCATGGCGGCAACGCAACTTTCGCCCGCCTTCCTCCGGGGGAGTATACGTTTATGGCAGAGGCCTGCAATCCGGGCCTGAATGCCTGTTCCGCTCCGCTGAAGATTGACATTCTGGTTCTG
>PMYF01000974.1 GCA_003171295.1 Acidobacteriota bacterium
GGGGCGCCCAGCCGTGCGGTTTTGATGCACTCCTATGCCGATCGCTACACGCACGACTTCTTCTTCGAGCGGGATTATCCGGAGGTGACCGTGCTGGAGGAGATCTTCGGCCGGCTCCGGGCCGAACCTCAACAGAAGGCGGCGCTGCAGCAGCAACTCCGGATCGATGAGGATGTGTTTGACAGGGCTCTCGAGAAGCTATGGACCCACGGCGGCGCTGTAGTGGATTTCGCCGATAACGTAAGCCGGGGCCACGACCAGTGGCGCAAATCCTATATCGCCCAGGGTGAGCAGAAGCGCGCACAAATCGACCAGATGATGCGCTACGCGGAGAGCAACCAGTGCCGCATGGCGACGCTGGTGCGCCACTTCGGCGATCTCGCTGACGGACAGAAGCCGTGCGGTATCTGCGATTTCTGCGCTCCAGGGCAGTGTGCGGCGCAGCGCTTCCGAACCGCCACCCAGGCGGAGCAGGCAGCGCTCCTGAGTGTGGTGGCCGCGCTGCGCGCGGGCGGCGCTAAATCCACGGGTAAGTTGTACGGTGAACTGTGTCCCCACCACGAGATGAGCCGCGACGCTTTCGAGGAAGTGCTCGGTGCGATGGCGCGCGCGGGACTCGTGCAACTTTTGGATGCGGTCTTCGAGAAGAATGGCAAACAGATCCCGTACCGTAAGGTGAGCCTCACGCGCGCCGGCGGCGCTGTGGACGAAAGTACGCCGGTCGAGGTCATCATGAAGGACGCGGCGGCGCCGTCTACGAAGCGCAAAAGGAAGAAGAAGCCCACTGTTTCTGCGGGTCGGAAACGGGCCTCGGGGCCCGAAACCGCAGCAAGGTCGAGGCCCGCGGCAAAGGCGAAGGAGTCAGAAACCGGGCGAGACTCCCGCCTGGAAGCGGCGCTGCGCGTCTGGCGTCTGATCGAGGCCCGGCGGCGTGGCCTGCCAGCGTTCCGAATCTTCAGCGACCGCGCCCTGAAGGCTCTGGCCACCAGCCGCCCGCGCACAGCCCAGGAGTTGCTGGCCGTGCCGGGAATCGGGATCAGCATCGTGGAGAAATACGGGCGGGATATCTACCGCGTCCTGCGTGAGAACGGCGGTTGAGTGCACCCCTACCGCAACGGCACAGCATGTTGCCGGATGTAGTCCTCTGTCCGCAAGGGCTCTTCCGGGCCGATATAGTGGAACGCTTCGGCATATTCGACGCCGTACTTGCGTCCCAGTTCCCGGTCGTGCGTAAGAATGAACTCTTTGATGTAATTGCGGTCGGCGGTAGCGTCGTCGTCCCCCAGCAGTGGCAGGCGCTGGTTCCGCTTGGCGAGTTCGGCCCGTAATTGTGAGCCGTGATGCCCAGCCGGCCCTTTCGCCAAGTTGGCCCGATTGGCCTCCGCCTTCTTATCCACCACCGCGCTGATGTCCACCACGCGGGTGATCTCCGGTCGCCGCGCATAGTAATACTTCTCGCGCACGGCGTGCGGCTGCAGCCCGGCAGCGAACTGCTCCGGGAAGTCGTGCGCCCGGCCTGCCATCCAGCACGCCGCTTCCACGCCCCTGGCCACCATGTAGTGATCGGGGTTCTCCTCGTCATGCGCCCAGGGGTCCCAGCAGATGATGGTATCGATTTTCAGCAACCGGATGAGAAAAATCAGCCGGCACTGCAACTCGTTCTGCGAGACGTCGCCCATGCGATGATTGTTGTAGTTCAGGTCGAAGCTGCGCTCGAGGCCCAGGATGCGGGTCAGCGCGGCGTTGTCGCGCTCGTTGCCCAGCACGTTCTCGCCAACGCTTCCGGCCGTCCCGAGGCCGGGGGCGTCGCCCATGTCATCGTTGGTGGCGCGAATCATGTAGCCGGTGCAGCCCTCTTGCATGAGCTTGGCCACCGTGCCTGCGGCGTAGAGAGGAATATCATCGGAATGCGCCTGGATAGCGGCCAGCACGTGGCCCTTGCGAGGAGTGCCTGCCGCCGGGCGCTCGAAGACAATCTCGCCGGACGGTTGCTGCGCCACGGCCCGTGGGAGCCGCAGCATGGCCACGCCGCCCAGCATAGTGGTGAGGAAGTCGCGTCGCTGCATGACGGCATTCTACCCAAGGGTTCGTGGGGGATCAATCTGAATCCAGAACGTGTCGCGGACAAGAGATGGAGCATGAGCCGCGTTCTTGGCGCCATCCATACGCCCACGGCGCACGCCATGGGAGGGGGAGGCGGGGAGTCTCGCGAACCCCGGTAGCGGCGACATCCGGGTTGGGGACGGCCTGGGCGCGCGCCTGCTCGGCGGTTTCACCCTGCTCCATGCGCAGATGAGCCTGGACCTCCTCATCCAGTTCCTCTTCGCGCTGGCGTCGGCGCAACAACCAATCCCAGAAACTCATGGCTGCCCTTCGTCATTCGTACCGCAGCGCCACCATGGGATCGACCTTGGTCGCCCGGCGTGCGGGGAGGTAGCACGCAAGCCAGGCAACGCCGGACTGGAGCAAGGCCGTGGCCAGGAAGGTGGGTGGATCTACAGGCCGCACACCGTAAAGCAGACTCGCCACAATGCGGGCCAAGAACCATGCTCCGCAAAGCCCGATGGCGACACCCACGAGCGCCAGGATCATCCCTTCTCCGACGACCATCGCCACCACATCGTGGCGGTCCGCCCCTAACGCCAGACGAATCCCGAACTCGTGCGTTCGCCTTGTGACCCAGAACGAAGTGACTCCGTAAATGCCAATTGCCGCAAGGCCCAACGCCAGCGCGGCGAGCGTGCCCAGCAGGAGCATGTTGTAACGGCGCGGCGCGACCGTATCCGCGAGCAACTGGTCCAGGGTGGCGGTCCCGTAGACTGGACGGTTCTTATCCAGCGCCATCACCTCCCGTTGCACAACGGAGGCGAGCCCTCCTGCATCAATGGCGGTCCGGATCACCAAAGTCATGGAGGGCGAGGGGCTCTGCATCTGGGGCACGTAAATCTGCGGCCAGGGTTTCGTCTCGAGCCCTCCGTTCCGGACGTCGCCTGCGACGCCCACAATCGTGAGCCACGGGACCCCTGGCCGGGGCGCTCCCAGGACGATATGCTTGCCGAGCGGGCTTTCGTCTGGCCAGAATCCACGGGCTAGGGTGGCATTAATGATGGCCACCGGCAGGGCGCCGTGCGTATCCGAGGCGCTGAAATCGCGCCCATCCAGCAACGGAATTTGCAACGTGTGGAAGTACCCGGGACTGATCACCTCGAAGCTTGCCACCTGCGGCGTCCCCGTGGAGGGGTCGGCTTCCTTCCAGGAACGCCCTTCGATGCTGAACGGGTCGCGGCTGGCCCCGCCCGCAATCGGCAGGCTGGAAATCGCTCCCGCGGAGGTTACTCCCGGTAGGGCCGCCACTCGTTCCAAGAGTCGTCCGAAAAATGCGGAGACCTTTGAATCGTCGCTATATTCGGTGGTGGGGAGCGACAGGCGAGTCGTCATCACCTTTTCCGGCTGGAATCCCGGCTCAACGCTCTGCAATGCCGCGAAACTTCGGATCAACAGGCCGGCTCCCACCAAGAGCACCAGTGAGAGCGCCACTTCTGCCACAACCAGCGCCTGCCGGAAGCGGCTGCGGAAGGCGGTCATAGCCCCAACCGCCGCTCCTTGTTTGAGTGAGCTGCTCAGGTCCACCCTCGAGCCCTGCAGGGCGGGGCCCAGCGTAAAAAGCACTCCCGTGAGGAGGGAGACCACCAGTGTGAAACCGAGCACGCGCCCGTCGATGCCCACGCCCAAGACGCGAAGTGTGTCGTAAGGGCTCAAGGCGACCAGCGGAGCCAATCCGCGGAAGGCCAGCAGCAGACCCAGGCCTCCGCCGATTAAGGCCAGCGTCACACCCTCGGTCAGAAGTTGGCGGGCCAAGCGTGCCCGGCCGGCGCCTAACGCCGCGCGCACGGCAAACTCCTTTTCACGCGTCGCGGCTCGTGCGAGCAACAGATTGGCCATATTCACGCAGGCAATCACGAGAACCAAACCGACCGCACCCAGCATTACCAGCAGGATCGAGTGCAAGTCGCCCGTAATCTCCTGGCGCAAGGGGAAGACCGTTACGGTGTAGCCCGCGTCCTCGCCGTGCGGGCCCCGGTAAAGGTGGTATTGCTGCTCGAGGCGGCCAGCAATGGTTTTCATCTCCGTGCGAGCTTGCTCGAGCGAAACGCCCGGCTTAAGTCTCGCCATGAGTTGCAGCCTCCCGATACTACGGTCGGGGTCGGCCTGGAAGGCAACCGGTAACCACACTTGAGGCAGCTCTGGCAAGCCAACAGAGAACCGAAAATCCCGCGGCATGACCCCGACCACCGTAAAGAGATTGCCATCCAGTGAGATGGTCTTCCCGATGATGCTGCGGTCGGCTCCGAAACGCCGCTGCCAAAGGGAATCGCTGAGCAGGGCGACGTTGGCGTGGCCGGGTTTGTTCTCGTCGAGGGTAAAAGCACGTCCCAGCGTCGGCGCGACACCAAGCAGCGGAAAAAGGTTCGCGGAGGCGCGCATGCCGAAGATGCGCTCGGGCTGGTCCCCGGCGTTGAGATCGAAGTGGGCGTTCTCGATGGCGGCGATATCCTCGAAGACGCGGTTTTGGCTCTGGTAATCGAAATAGTTGGCCAAGGGAGAAGCAAAGCTGTCAAGTCCCAAGGCAGGTAGTTGCTCCCAAACCATCACCAGCTGGCCGGGCTGCCTATAGGGGAGCGGCCGCAGAAGCACGGCATTCACCACACTAAAGATGGCCGTGTTGGCGCCAATACCGAGCGCGAGCGTCAGAACAGCCACAGTGGTGAAACCGGGGTTCCGCTTGAGCTGGCGCAGGCTGCAGCGCACGTCTTGGGAGCAAGTTTCCCAAAAGCCCCATCCCCACATGTCGCGCGTCACTTCCTTAACCAAGGTGACGTTGCCGAACTCGCGAACGGCGGAAGCGCGCGCCTGCTCGGCGGTTTCGCCTTGCTCCATGCGCTCCTGTGTAGCCATGCGGAGATGAGCCTGGACCTCCTCGTCCAGTTCGTCATCACGCCGGCGTCGCCGCGACAACCAATCCCAGAGACTCATGGCTGTCCTTCCTCGGGCGCAGGATTCATGATCCCCGCTATGGCGTTGACGATCTGCGCCCAGCGGGCCTGCTCGGAAAGCAGTTGCTTCTTACCCGCCGGGATGAGGCGATAGTACTTGGCGCGCTGATTGCTCTCCGTCTGCTTCCACTGCGACGTTACCCAGCCCTGCTTTTCGAGGCGATGGAGCGCTGGGTAGAGCGACCCGGTTTCAACCTGCAGGACTTCGCCCGAGCGTCCCCCAATGGACTGGCTGATCCCGTAGCCGTGCTGCGGTCCCCACTGCAACGTTTGCAGAATGAGCATGTCGAGCGTGCCCTGTAACAACTCAATGCGATTTTGATAGCCTTCTCTTTTTGGTTTCATGATGTAGGGAATCTACAACCATGGCTGTAGAATGTCAACTTCGTTTTGCGGGTGGCGCACACATCGCGCCCTTTGCCATGTGTCCGGTGACCGACCGACAAGGGCCCCTTACCCCTGGACGGCCAGGGCGTGGCCCCCTCTCCCCGGCTGGGGAGAGGGGGCAGGATGAATCCCTAAGCCGATTCTGCCGCGCCGGTGGCGCACACAGGGCGTTCTTGGCGATGTGTGCGATCATGCTGGGCAGCGCGCGCGGCAACTCCTTCACGTGTTAGAGTGATGCCGATGAACTTGAACCTGGCAGTCAGAATGCACGAATTGCGCGTTAGCGCGACGAGGGCCACCATGGAGCGTTGCCGAGACTCATGCCATAAGGCGCCCATGCGGCACGGCGCGCCGGTAGTGCGGAACCACGGAGCACGCGCTGTCTAAGTCAATTCCTTCAGGAGGAACCATGAAGCTCAAGGATAGAGTTGCCGTGATAACGGGGGCGGGTTCGGGTATTGGCCGTGCCTCGGCATTGGAGTTCGCGCGCGAAGGCGCCCGGGTTGTGGTCGCTGACATCAATACCGCGGGCGCCGAGGAGACGGCGAAGCAGATCACCGCTCTGGGCGGCCACGCATTGGCGGTCACGACGGACGTTGCCGACCCCGCCTCGGTCGAGCATCTGGTGCAGGCGACGCTCCAAGCTTACGCGCAAGTGCATGTGGTCTTCAGTAACGCGGCCATCCAGGTGAGCAAGACCGTGGAAGATACGACGGTGGAGGAGTGGAATCGCGAAATGGCTGTGAACGTGGGCGGCATCTTCCTCTGCGCCAAGTTCTTCCTACCGCACCTGCGGCGCACCAAGGGATGCATCATCAACATGGCCTCCGTAAATGGCTTCTTCGTGGAACCCCTGTGCGCCGGCTATTGCGCCACCAAGGGAGCGATCATTGCCCTGACCAAAGCGCTCGCCATCGACCACGGCAAGGAAGGCATTCGCGTTAATTGCATTTGTCCGGGGTACATCGACACGGGCTTGGCCTGGGGCTACTTCGAGGCGCAGCCTGACCCGGCGGCGGCGCGGGCGGCAGCGGGAAAACTCCACGCCTTGTGGAGGATTGGGAAACCCGAGGAGGTCGGCCGCCTGGCGGTCTTCCTGGCCAGTGACGACGCTTCCTTCATGACGGGGTCAGCAGTGGTAGTGGATGGAGGCTTCGGCTCGGGTCTCCCTCCCCAAAGTTGACGGGCGTGGCGCTCGTCACGGGTCAGTCAATTTTCCTCATCCTTCGCGTCGAGCCCACCGATAACCGATATGGGGTAGAGTGTCACGGGCGAGTCTGGCAATCGGGAGATCGGGTGATCCTGTGATCGGGTGATTGAAGATTTTCGGACGCCGGCCTGTCCGTTTTCCCCTTCGGCCTTTGCCTGTTTCTCCTTACTGGTCGCTCGTCACTGGTCGCTGCTCTTGTGGTCGGGTCACCGGGAGATCGGGTCATCGGTCCATGGGCCCATTGTGTAATTGAACAGCCCTCTCCGAGGGAGGCTGTCGCGAAACTCGGCGTCGCCGGTTGTAGCGCCGATCCATGAGCGGCGAACTGTAGCGCCGGTGTCCCCACCGGCGTCCGGCGATGAGGACATCGCCGTTACAAAGACCAATCGCCGCTCGCAGACCGGCGATAGAACTGAGGTCTTGAGACAGCAGAGGGTGGCGAGCGGAGCGAACCGGGTGAGGGGGCGTGCCGCTCGTCACGGGTCACTCAGTTTTCCTCATCCTTCGTGTCGAACCCACCGATAACCGATACGGGGTAGTGTGTCACGGGCGGGGCTGGCAATCGGGTGATTGAGTGATTTGCGATTTTTGGAGTCTGTAGGTTGTCAGAGTAAGTGAAAACTGGCTTATTGATATCAAAGGATTTCTGGCACGCGATGTCACAATTCATGAAAATTCGTGTCGCGATTCCTAAAAGGCCCTACGTTTGTGTCACAGTTGCTGAAATAATCCTACGCGAACACATTCGGGCGAGGGGCTCCTGCCTCGTGGTACTTCCGGGTGCTCCGTTAGAACTGTACCGGAGCGAGTCGATCAGTAAACGCTGGGCGACAAGGCAGGACCCATCTGCCAAGTTGGAGGCCGATCCCGCATGCCGAAAATGGCCAAACAACAGTGTCAGAAGATAAAGAAGAGTCTTCATGATTTTGATGTGTCGTATGCCTAGCGGCTCGACCGCTAATCGCTCACAGGTGGACAGCCGTGGCTACGACGCACGACAACTCGACCCCGCATCAGCTCTCTCGCGTGGGATCGGTGATGCAGCCGAGAAACAGGATCGCGCCGCTCTTGCGCTCGCGGATGGCAAACAAGAAGGGATGGTCAGCCCGGAAGATGGGAACTGGCGGCGGCCTGGAAGGCCAAAAGGCCCGGCTCATCCTACTGGCACCGACCGCCGTGGCGGCCGCGGCCTCCGTGCCCTTCTCCTGTACCTCTACAAAGGCCTTGTGGAAGACGCCCGAGAGGAACAACGACTCCTCGTCCGGCGGCTCGTAACCATTGATGCCGGAGAAGTCGGCCTGGTAGCGGGTGAACGCCAGCGGCATGCCGAGTGCGGTGAGCTGATCGCGCATGTTGACGGTTCCCCAAGTGATCTTGAACCGTGGAAGGAAGAGCTTGACCTCGCTGGCACGCGCCTGCGCCACGCAATCGTGAAGCATCCGACCGGAGAGCTTCTTCTCGAGATTCCGAAGCCCGTCCTTCCGGTCCGGAAGGAGCACGAGCATGGACAGGTCGCCGCCCTCGTAAACCAAGTCCACCGCCTGGTAGCCTGCGGCCTGCAGGTACTGGACGCATTCGTGCTGATGCATTAGTGGCGCCTGCACCTTTCCGCCGCCTTCCAGGCGGAACGGCTCGTCGCGCGTGGCCGCCTTGGGAAACTGCAGCACCCACATCCCCTTGAAGTAGACGGCGTTGACCAGGACCAGACGCGTGTCAGCGTCCAGGCCGCCGGAAGGGAGGAGTTCCCGGATCTTGTGCCTCGTCTTGTCTTCCACCCACTGGTTCATGGTTAGGCGTGCAGCCTCGGCATCGCGGCGGAAATCAACGAGGTTCATGCCGCCGCCATAATGGCGGGCGGTCAGGTCCAGGAATCCCGGCTGGAGCAGCGCACCATCCTGGCCCCAGAGCGAGTTCGCCACCTCCATCTCGTACTTGCTGCCGCCAGCTGCGTTGAGCCGCTCGATGATCTCGGCGGAGGCCACGTGGAGCGCCTCGTCTGGCGACGAGATGCGGAGCGCCTCTCTCATCTGCGCTGCGGTCTCGCCCCTAGCTCCGGCATGGGTCATGCCAAGGGCAGTACGAATGCTAAACGGAGAGAAGAAGAGGTTCCCGGGCCGCTGCCGCAATTGCCTGTACATCTCGAGCGCAAAGTCGTTGTTGTCTTCGGCGAACGACTCTGGCCCGCTGGGTCGTGTGGGCGTGTGTGGCAGCAAGCGTCCGGGGTCTGGTTCCTCTTTACCGCCAAAGAATCCGCGAAGCCACGCTCCGAGGCCTGCCATGCTGTCCTCCAGGAAGCGGCCTAACTCATGTTTAGGCTGACTTGGACAAAACCGGTCCTGGCCAGCCCAAGGCGAAACCGCTGGCGGCGAGCCCCAGCGGAGTTGTTCGGGACGCTCCGCTCCAAGAAACTTCTGGCGCTGGAAACCAAGAATACTTCCACTAGAGCGCCCGATCAATCTGCAATTCAACAGCACAGCTCCTCGCCGAGCTGTTCCCGCGCCTTGCGTGCTGGCAAATACCGCGCTTCACCGGAAATGCCGGATAGATCCCCTGTAACGGCGTATCCATAAGTGAATCGACCTTGTCAACGGGCTTTTTAGGCTGCGCTTGGGACACGCCACTGCGGAGTCGTGTGCAGCACGGCTCGCTCCTTTTCGGTCATGGTCGGTCGTTCTC
>PMYF01000479.1 GCA_003171295.1 Acidobacteriota bacterium
CACCCTGCTCTTCGCGGGCGACGTCATGCTCTCGCGCGGTGTGGGTGCGCGCATGGAATCTCAAGACGACTGGACGCTGCCCTTTGAGGAGATCGCCGAAACGCTCCATAGCGCTGACCTGCGATTCTGCAACCTGGAGTGCCCGATCTCTGACCAAGGGCGCAATCTGCACCACCTCTATTCCTTTCGCGCCGATCCCCGGGCGCTGGAGGGGCTTAAGGCGGCGGGATTCGACGTCGTCTCGCTGGCCAACAATCACGCCTACGACTGGGGTCCAGCGGCGTTGTTGGATAGCCTGGAGCGTTTGCGCGCGGCAGGCATTCGCGCCGTGGGAGCGGGTCAGAACATTCTGGCAGCGCACTACCCCGTGCTGATAAATGTCGGTGGCCTGCGCCTCGCGTTCCTCGGCTACGTGGAGATTGACCCCAAAGAAGCGACGGCAGGAGTGGATCGGCCGGGTGTAGCATGGCTTGATCCAGCCCAGGTGCTGGCTGATATCCGCTTCGCGCGGCCCGTTGCCGACTTGGTGATTGTTTGCCCGCATTGGGGCGTGGAATACGCTGTGAAGCCGGCGCGCGAGCAGGTGGAATTTGCGCACCGCATGATTGATGCGGGCGCCGACCTGATTGTGGGCAGCCATCCGCACGTGGTGCAGCCGCTTGAAGCGTACCACGGCCGCTGGATTGCATACAGCCTCGGGAACTTCGTTTTCGACCAGAAGAATGTTGCCACCCATCGCGGTCTCATGTTGAAGGTGACGGTGCGAGACAAGCGGATCGCGGACGTTACCCCTGTTCCTATCGACATCAATTTCCGCTTTCAAGCCGTGCTCGCCCCGGCCGCAGCGCGGCCCCCCAAGCCGATGCTCGCGGAGCAGAGGGCCGCCGCGCTCCCTGCGCAGTGAAGGCATGCACTTTTTCAGAGGTGCCGTGTGTCCTCCCGTTCTGCTGGACCGATTGTCAAAACTCTCTTGTTTGGCATCCTCGTGCCGGGAACCGTACTCCTGTTGGTCCCCTATCTGCTGCTGGCGAAGAACGTACCCCAGCCGGCGGGCTGGGTGAACTGGCTGGCGCTCCCGCCCTGCGGGTTGGGTGCACTTATCCTCCTGGCTTGTGGATGGGACTTCGCAGTCGTGGGGCAGGGAACCCCGGCCCCCATCGATCCGCCGAAAACCCTCGTGGTGAGCGGGCTTTACCGCTTCGTCCGAAACCCCATGTACGTGGGAATTGCTCTTGTGCTCTTGAGCTACGCGCTGCTTTTCAGTTCCACCAGACTTCTGCTCTATGCGCTCCTGTTCGGAATCGGCTTTCACCTGTTTGTGTTGGCCTACGAAGAACCCACCCTGCGAAAGAAGTTCGGAGCCTCCTACCAGGAATACTGCCACGCCGTGCCGCGCTGGATCCCCCGGCTGACGCCGTGGTCGCCGGAGGGATGATCCCCCGCATCGGCGGGATTTCAGCGACAGATTCCTCGGGACCGGAAAGACCTTCATGAACCGGCCTGCCTTCGCCGATAACCGATATGGGGAAGTGTGTCACGCTGGGGGATTGGCCGTCGGTTTTGCCTGCCTTTCCGCCCATGGGCATTGCCTGTTTCTTGTCACTGGTCTGGGGATTGGATCATCGGTTCATCGGGTGATTTGAGATCTGCGATTTGTGATTTTCGAAGACAGCATATCGATTCATCTTCTCACCTGAACCTGCCGATAACCGATACGGGGTAGTGTGTCACGCCGTTATCGGAAGATCGGTTGATCAGCATTTCTCGGCCTCACGTCCAACTCCTTTGTCCTGCCCTTCAATAACATTGTGGTTTCGCCCCGATTATCGCGTAACCTATGCATTCTAGAGCAAGAAGTTGGCTCGATTCTAGGCATTTTGTCACTTGAATTCGCCCCACTTGTCGCATAATCTGTGAAATCTCTGCCAAAAGACCGATAAATCGTCGGTCATTGTGTCACTCACTCCTTTGTTTTCATACACATCCCCGGAGGTTCCTTCATTTTTAACATCTCTATGGGCGAGGGCCCCGTTTCGGACCTTAGAAAAGCACATTCGTGAGCCGCCACAATGGGCGCAGGCTGGAATGTTTCATTCTTTGCATGAGCAGCTCCTTTTCGGCGTTCGGAGCCATTCGTGGCCAAACTCTTATCCGTCATTTCTGGTTTTTGGATTAGGAACCTCTCCCGTGTTAGGCAGCCCTGGCGGCGGCCTGGTTGTAGCGGCGCTCTACCTGTCCCGATGATCTGTGTCGGGATGAGCGCCGACCAGCGGCCGGATTGCAGCGCCGCGCGTAGGCCACCCCTCTATGGTAGGCACAATCGCGAGGGGCTTGTAAAGGGGGGGCCTCGATTTGGTGCCTACCCGTAGGCAGGAAATTCTGACATCCCGCAGAATCTCACTATTCCAGGGTGCAAGGTGAAGCTATGCCGCAAGTTATCGGGCATTTTTGCGGATATAGTACCCCAATTTTCCGGGGCGGCTTTTGGCACGGGTGTCATTTACGAGACACGGGCGCTCCGAGGTGCAGTCATTCCCAATGACACCAGCAGTCGGCTTTTCCACCGCGCCGTGGTCTTGTCGGCGCGGCGGAGCCGCAAATGAGAGTCAGAACGTAAAGCGCAAAACTCAAAGTCGGGTGTGCAGGGCGGGGGAGCCACAAAAGAAAATCAAAAGGCAAAGGGCAAATGGCAAAAGTGAAAAGCCGTATGTTCAAAAACCCTTGCCAAGGAAAAAAGAAATTACGGTATGGCAATGCAGAGCTCGCGCTCTGCGCGAGCCAGCCCTCGCCCCCTTGCGGGAGAGGGTGGCCGATGTAGGAGGCCGGGTGAGGGGGTTATGTCGCACCGGCGGGAAAAGCTGAACTACCTGCGCAATAATCGGGTTAAGCGCAGTTTCGTGAGAGAACCGGGCGGCTGGCCGTGGCCGAGTTGGAGTTTCTATTTCCGGCAGGATGCGTCGATCCTGGAAATGGACCGCTGGGATGAGCCCCCGGCCAAAACCCGTCCCTTCGGGAAATCGCAGACCCCATAAACCAGGGGTCTGCGCCAGCCGGCGGGACACAATTCGTCCCTTAGCCACCGGTTGTTTTAGTGGCCGAACGGGTGTATAGAAGATGCACCCTGGTAAAGAGTCTGTAAGCAGGTATTTACATTTGTCGCCCACGGTTCACAAAACTCTGTATGTACTCTCTACAGATTCACAGAGATGATAATGGGGCCAGAAGGGAGGAACAACATGATGGAGGAATTCGAGAAAATCAAAAAGCAGTTGGCTGAACTTGCCACAGTCTTGAACGCGTTTAAATCGGAAACCGTTCAATTGCGCATCCTTGACCTCGTTCTTGGAGGAGAATCCGCTGAGGAGGAAGATTCTCACCAGGCGAAAGACAGTAAAACCAGCCGAAGGGCGCGGGTTCGGCGCAAGCCAAAGACGGAGAGAGCGGCTGCCGCGACGCCAAGGAATCGGAAAAAACCGTCGGGCGGCACGGGCGCTGGGGCGACACTGACCCAACTGCTGACAGGCAACTTTTTCGACAAAGCGCGCACGATAAACGACATCATTGAACACTGCCGGGTCAACCTCGCGCGGACCTTCAAGGCGAATGAATTCTCAGGGAAACTGGCCCGCATGGTGCGTAATGGCGCATTGACCAGGAAGAAGAACGCCGACAAACAATATGAATACAAGAAACCCTAACCCCGTTCTGGCCACAGCGCTTGCTAGTGTATCCGGCTTATTTCGGTCGCGATTGATTCAAACCTATCTCGACCTGAAAAAGAACTGTGCAGAGGCGCGGCACGATGGGGCGGGGCTGGCAACCGGAAAGTTTTGTGAAGTTGCGTTGAGGTTGTTGCAGGAGAAGGTGCACGGCAATTTTATTCCATTTGGCAAGAAGATCGACAACTTCGCAGATGAATGCAGGAAACTGGTAACTGCGCCGGCAACTTCAGGAACCGAATCAGAGAGGACCGTCCTTCCGCGAGCTCTGGTGTTTCTGTACACAATGCGAAATAAACGGGGTATTGGTCATGTTGGTGGTGACGTTGACGCAAACGCAATCGATATCGCGGCCATGGCCAAGACTGCCGACTGGATTGTTTGTGAACTCATAAGAATCAACCACGGTATGTCGCTCGAGGAAGCACAGGATATCGTCGACGGCATTTCAATACGCCAACTTCCAACTATATGGGAGGTCGCAGGGAAGAAGCGGGTGTTGAAAGAAGGACTGAAAGCAAGAGACCAAGCGTTATTGCTTCTCTATTCAAGCCAAGATTCGGTCGTTCTTCTTGAGGATCTTAGCGAGTGGATTGAGTATGCCAATCCTCGAAGGTTCAAATCCGTCATCATCGAATTGCACAAGCAACGTTTTCTGGAATTCGATTGGGACAGCGAATCAATTATCCTTTCTCCAAAAGGTGTGGAATACGTCGAAAGGAATTTGATTTAAGCAGGCAGCAAGCGCAGGCCTCCGTCTTTGAGATATGCAGGTTTTCCTAAAGAAGAACCGCGGACCCCAACAACGGGGGTCCGCGCTACCGATCAGATTCGTGCTTTCGAATCCAAGGGCAAACTGGCAATCGTCAACCCGCGGCGGCGCAGCCGCGCCTTCTGTAGCGCCGGTGTCCTCACCGGCGACCGGCGATGGGGACATCGCCGCTACAGAATCCAAGCCGCAGACCACGACGGCGCTACGCCTCCTTTCTGTACTCAGCGGCCTGCTCCGATCTTCTCGAGTTCGGTTCCGGTGGTGGCCGCGACATCTGCGTGGAGCGACTTGCCGTGCGCGTCCATGGTCACGATGGCGGGGAAGTTGCGTGCCTCGAAGACCCACATGGCTTCGGGGACACCGAGTTCCTCCAGCAGATAGACGCCCTGAACCTTGGGCAGGCAGCGCGCGTAAAACTGCGCCGCGCCACCGATGGCGTGGAGGTACACCGCCCCACATTCCTGCAGTGCGGCGAGAGTCTGCTTTCCCATCCCGCCTTTCCCCATCACCGCCCGCAATCCAAAACGGCGAATGATGTCGGCTTCGTAGGGTTCCTCACGGATGCTGGTGGTAGGGCCGGCGGCCACCGTTCGCCACTGGTTGTTTTCCTTGAGCATCACCGGGCCGCAGTGATAAAGGATCCCTCCGTGCAGGTCGTAGGGCGAATCGTTGTGTAGCAGGTAGTTATGCGCGGCGTCGCGGCCGGTGACCAGGGGGCCGTTGATCAGAACGACGTCGCCGACCTTCAGGGCGCGCACTTTTTCCTCACTGAGCGGCGGCTCGAGCCGCACCTCGTGACCCGTTAGCTGGAAACTCGTCCCCGCGCTGATCAGTTGTTCGACGGGCCGCTCGGGGTCACGATACAGCCACTGGGTGATGGCGCCCGTTTCGGCGTCCAGCAAGATTCCCAAGCGGCGGAAGGCCCAGCAGTCGTAGGCCACGCTGATGAAGAAGCTGGCCGGAAGCCGGTTCGCGGCGGTGATCTTGCACCCGATGAGGGAGCTTGCTCCGCCGAAGCCCATGGCTCCTACCCCCAACTTATTGGCTTGCTCCATGATCTCTTGCTCGAGTTTGGCCAAAACCGGTTCGGGGTTCGTATCGTCAAGCGAGCGGAAGAGTTGCAGCTTGGCTTGGTGATAACCGCCGGCGCGGTCGCTGCCCACGCATACCCCGATGGCGCCAGGAGCACAACCCTGGCCCTGCGCCTGCCACACGGCGTGGAGCAGGCATTTCTTGATACCTGCCAGATCCCGGTCGGCGCGGCCCAAATGTTCGAGCTCGCAGGGCAGGGAATACTGGATATTCTTATTCTCGCAACCGCCGCCCTTGAGGATGAGACGTACCTCCACTTCCGGCTTTTCCCACTGCTCGAAATGGAAGATCGGCGTGCCGGGTCCCAGATTGTTACCGCTGTTCTTGCCTGTGATCGAGTCCACGGAATTGGGCCGCAGCTTGCCGCGCTTCGTGGCCTCGGCGACGGCTTCGAGGGTTTGTTTCCGCAGTGCCATCTGGTTGACCCCGATGGGAGTCTTGATCTCGAAGGTAAGCATGCCCGTGTCCTGACAAATGGCGCCGGTGTCCTGATGCGCCATGTCGATGTTCTCGCCGATGATGGCCAGCGCTTGCCCCGACTGCGAGCGAGGATTCTCCGTGCGCAGCGCCCACCCCATAGCGTGGCGCACGTCCGGGGGAAGGTTGGTCGAAGTCTGGATAATGAGTTCCAGCATGCTTTCTTTGAGGAATTGCATAAGAACCTCCAAAGACCAATTGCGGGACCGCTTCTCGCCCGCTATCGAAATGTTGGCGACCGCGACTTACACGAACGGATGCTTGGGAACGCCGCGCACGGCAATGCGACGTCCGATCTCCTCCTTCAATGTCCCGAGGGCCTGCTGGGGAGAATCGGCAAAGCGGATAAATCTCAAATCTTCTTTCGCGATGGTTCCAGTCTCAAGCAGCCAGTCGAAATTGATGGCGCGCTTCCAGAACTTCGAGCCGTAAAGGAGGATGGTTACTTGATGTCCAATCTTGTGCGTCTGGATCAGGGTGAGGAACTCCCACATCTCGTCCATGGTTCCAAAGCCGCCGGGGAAGACAATCAGGGCCTGGGCGGGCTGCGCAAACCAGAGTTTACGCATGAAGAAGTAGCGGAAAACCATGCTCAGCTCGGGGGGGACGTATGTGTTGGGCGTCTGCTCCATCGGCAGCATGATGTTGAGTCCGATGGATTTGCCGCCCGCCTCGCTCGCCCCGCGATTCGCAGCTTCCATAATGCCGGGTCCCCCGCCCGAACAAACCATGAGAAACCGAGGGCTGTTGTGGAGTGTCCTAGCCCACTTAGTGGTCAGTCGCGCGAGCTCGCGGGCGTCTTCGTAGTAGCGCGACATGTAAACGTCCATGCGGGCGCGCTTGACCTCAGCCAGAGGCGCCGGCCCGGAACCTTTCTTCCTGCGCAGTTCCAGTTCTCGCAATTTCTCGACCGCCACATCGCGAGGCTGAATGCGCGCTGATCCGAAGAAGACCACCGTATGCTGGACGCCGGCTTTGCGCATGCGGGCCAGCGGGTCAAAGTACTCGGAAACAATCCGCAGAGCACGCGCATCAGCGCTTTCCATAAAGCGGACATTGCGATAGGCCAGTTGTGGCATCTGGGCGTTCGGCTTTGTTCCCTTTGCCATAAGTCCATCACCCCTTCAACGTCAACGCCGAGCAGGTTGGTGAAAAAGGGCATCTGTCATGCTGAGCGCAGCGAAGCATCGCGCCTTGGTTCGGCCCTTTCGCGCAAAAATCCGGAACCAGATCCTTCGCTGCGCTCAGGATGACAGCGAAGGGATCAGGATGACATCAACGCGAGGCTTTTCCGCAACCTCCTAGAGAATACCAGAATGGAAAAGGTTCTCGTCTGAAATCCCGCGTGGCATCGGCAGCACCCTGAAGATTCCGGTTGACCCGAGGGCGGCGGGAGAGTTATGAGTTAAGGGTTGACCTGACCTCGCCAGGAAAATCCTCTAGTCAGGAGTCCTGCCATTTTCGAAGATTCTTAGGGAGGAAAGATTCCATGTCTTCATTTTCCAGACGTGAGTTTATGCGCCGGAGCGCCGTGGGAGCAGCCGGCGTGGGATTGCTGCTCAACGGGAAATGGGTTCAGTTGGAGGCCGCGCCCTTGCCCCTTCCGGCCAGCCCCAATGACCGTGTTAATGTGGGTTTCATCGGATTCGGCATTCGCGGGAACATTCTGATGGAAGCGGTCAAGCAGACCGGGCAAGCCAATCTGGTGGCCGTCAGCGACTGCTATCAGGGGCATTTGACGCGCGCCAAGGAACGTACCGACGGCAAAATCGACACCAACTTTGCGCAGTACAAAGCTTTGCTCGAGCGTAAGGACATTGATGCCGTCGTGCTCGCGCCCCCCGATCACCAGCATCTGCCGATCGTTTTGGACGCGCTGGCGGCGGGCAAAGACGTGTACATCGAAAAGCCCATGACGTACCGGATCGAGGATGGGCCGAAGATCATTGAGGCGGCGCGCCGGTACAACCGCATTACACAAGTGGGCAGCCAGGGGCGCTCCTCCGCGTTGCAAAAAAAGGCCCGGGAGATTGTGGCCTCCGGCCAACTCGGGAAGGTGACCAAGGTCGTTGCGTCTTACAACCGCAACAGCTCGACCGGCGCCTGGAACTATCCCATTCCCCCCGACTTGAAGAATGGCGTGAACTTCAAATGGGAGGAGTGGCTCGGCAATGCGCCCAAGCATGCTTATGACCCGGAACGCGTGTTCCGCTATCGCAAGTATTGGGACTACTCCGGAGGAATTTCCACGGACTTGTTCGTTCACCTGATCACTTCCATACACTTCATCATGGACGCGAAGATGCCCTCGAGTATCCTGGCGGCAGGCGGGATTCTCAATCGCAAGGATGGCCGCGAAGCGCCTGACACCCTGGATGCACTTTTCGTATATCCGGAAGAATTCAATGTGAACATGGGCTCAACGTTCAACAACGCCAGTACGCCTGAACAAGGCATGGAGTTCCTGGGGACGAAAGGCTCGCTCACCCTGCACGGTACCAGTTTCAGCGTCGCGGCGGAAAACCCTCGCGAAGGATATTCCTATTCCATTGATTCCTGGCCGAAAAGCCTTCAGGAAGAATTCATGGGGATGGGCAATCACCGCGAAGAGTCCAACCCGGCAATCCATTTGGAGGGCACGGTCACTTACAAAGACCAAACCGGTGATTCCACGCCGCTCCACCTGCTGGAATTCCTGAACTCGGTCCGCTCGCGCCAAGAATGCAGCGAGAACGCTGAGGTGGGCCACCGCGCCGCGGCGGCGGGCCACATGGTCAACCTCTCGTACCGTTCCGGGAAGAGGATGATTTGGGACGCCGCAAGCGGAACCGCTCGGGAGGCATAGGGCGAAGCCTGTCGCGATTTCCTGCCAACTCAGCATGGGGCGAGCCGTCTGTCTCGCGACGGACTCGCCCCACGCAATCTGATTGCAAAGCTCACTCACGCCCAGGCCTTATCGCGATAAGGTCGAGCGCTCCCCTAAGTTCAGGCCCCAAACCCAGGCACGTCGCCACCCTTCAAGTTAACATTCTGCGTGACAGGCATCTCTCACCTCACGATCTCTCGAGAGGCTTGCACGCAATTCAGTCTGCCTCAATATTCTTAAGGAGAGGGGGCTATGGGTCTACGAGGAGGTTGGTGAGCCGGCTGGGATTCGAACCCAGAACCCCTGCCTTAAAAGGGCAGTGCTCTACCATTGAGCTACCGGCCCGGCTAACGGTCACGTGCAGGCTGGCGCGCTGCGACGTTTCGGATCGGGCTGTCGTGCGTGCCCCGCACGAACCTTGCGGGGCCTACCCTTACAAAACTACCTTACCCCACCCCCTTTCGTAAACCCCAAAAAGAATACTGGAACGTGAAGACCATGGTCCGATGCTGTTTTCCTGGGTGGGTTGAAGGCGCGATGCACTGCCGCATCCAGGAGATGGGCCACCCACGCCGGCGCGGGGGCCTGCCGAGTGAGGGCAGGGCGGGGGATGATCCCGGCCGTGCCCTCCTGGTCTCAGCCAATTAGTTTTTCGAGGTAGGCTTTTTCCTTCTTGATGTCCTCAAGCTGCTTAGGCCCGGAGATCTCGCGCTCGATCGTGAGTGGTCCCGTGTATCCCAGTTCCTTAAGACGGGGTATCAGGGCGGGGAAATTCGCCTTGCCTTTGCCGATGGCAACTTCTTCGCCGAGTTTCTTGGGATCGGTCGGGAACAGTCCATCCTTGGCGTGGACGCCGCGCACCAGTTTGCCAATGACATCCAGCGCATCCAGCGGATTTCCCTTGCCGTAGAGGATCAGATTGGCGGTATCCAGGTTTGCGAACTGGTTATCCACGCCAACGTCCGTGATGGCGCGGAGCATGGTGATGGGCGATTCCTGCCCGGTTTCGTAAAGCATCATCTGCCCGTTACCCTTGATGTGGGTCGCCACCTGGCGAAGCGCGTCGACCACGCCTTGATACTCCGGGTCATTGGGGTTTTCCGGAATGAACCCGTAATGCGTGTGGAAGGCGGGCACACCCAGCTTCTTGGCGAAATCGGAGGCGCGCTTGAAATTGTCGATGCGCTGCTGGCGGTATTTCTTCGGTACCACGCCGATGGTCTGTGGGCCGTGATAAAAATCATACACATTGGGCGGGCCACCGGAGGAATTGATGGCTGTGACCTCGATACCATACTTGTCGATGGCGGCTTTGAGGGCACTATAGACTCGGTCCGAGTAGTCATCGGTAGCGGCTTGACAGGTTGGGACGCCGAAGTCGTGTACACGCTTGAGGGCCGCGTCCGCGTCCCGTTCAACGCCAATAATTATTCCCAGCCGCATGCGTGGCTGGGCGGCCGCGGCCGGGATGCCGGGCACCAGTCCCGCCGCACTGGCGGCCACAGAAACCTGGAGAAAGCGACGACGATTAATGTTTTCCATTGCCTGTCCCCTTTTTGAAATATTGCTTTGCAGCCGGGCGCTGCACTTAGCTTGGCTCAATACATTGACAACCTTTTGCGGTAAAGCATAGTATCGAATTCTAGGCGGAAATGCTCGCTGAGAATAATCGATACTTGTGGAAGACTCACTGGATTTGTTGCGGAGCAGTCTGAAGACCGCCCGATGCGTGGCCTTCACGGGCGCCGGCATTTCGGCTGAAAGCGGGGTTCCGACCTTTCGCGGGGCGGGTGGGCTCTGGAGGAACTATTCTCCGGAAAGGCTGGCCACCGCCGAGGCCTTTTCGAGCGATCCACGCCTGGTTTGGGAATGGTACGACTGGCTGCGCGGCCTCATCCACGCAGCGCAACCGAACCCTGGGCACCTCGCTTTGACCGAAATGCAGCGAAGAGCCCCGGAGAGGTTTACCCTGGTGACCCAGAATATGGATGGCCTTCACGAAAGGGCAGGCAGCCAGGACGTGGTGAAATTGCATGGTGACATCTGGTTGCTGCGATGCACCCAGTGTGGGCGGGAAGACCGGAACGAGCGAGTGCCCATGGATCCCTTGCCTCCACTTTGCCGCTGTGGAGGGATTCTGCGCCCAGGGATTGTTTGGTTCGGCGAGATGCTTCCCACAGAACAGTGGGAGCGAGCCCTAGAAGCAGCACAAAAAGCAGATGTTTTTATGGCCATTGGGACTTCCGTGACCGTCTATCCCGCCGCCGGCCTCGTCGCGGTGGCCCGCGAATCCGGCGCCCGGATAGCGGTGTTGAATCCTGATCCGACTCCCGCTGATGAATTCGCAGAATGGGTTCTGCGCGGTCCGGCCGGACAAATCCTACCGAGGTTGCTATGAGACAAGCCTATTTGGATTGCTCTTCCGGCATCAGTGGCGACATGTTTCTGGCCGTGTTGATCGACGCGGGCGTGCCCGTGGATCGGCTGTTCGCGGAACTGAAAAAGATCCCTTTGGGTTTCTACGAGTTCAAGCGCACCCGCGCCGGGCGCGGCGGGTTGGTCGGCACGCGCGTGGAAATCCGCGCGCCGGGCGAACAACCGCACCGCACTCTTCCTGATATCCAGAACCTGCTGGCGACGGCGTCGCTGCCCGCGAAGGCGGCGGCCCAGGCTTTGATGGTCTTTGATCGCTTGGCGGAGGTGGAGGGAAGGCTTCACAATCTTCCTCCCGGCGAAGTGCACTTCCACGAGGTCGGCGCGGTCGATGCCGTCGTCGATATCGTGGGAACGTGCGTGGGCCTGGAGCTGCTGGAGATCTCCGACCTTGTCTGCTCGCCCTTGAATGTGGGTGGCGGGCGCGTGGAGGCGGCCCACGGGACTCTGCCCGTTCCCGCTCCCGCCACGGCGGAGTTGTTGAAGGGCATTCCGATCTATTCGTCGGGCGTCGAGGGTGAGCTGGTTACGCCGACGGGCGCCGCACTCGTTTCCACCCTGGCTTCGGGGTTCGGCCCCTTGCCGCCCATGAAAGTGAATCGTATTGGTTATGGCGCGGGGGAGCGAGACTTCCCGGGTCACTCCAACCTGGCGCGTCTTTTCGTGGGCGAGCGGGTGGAGACCGTGGAAGGCCGGCCGGGCGCCCCGGGAGACGAGCTGGTTTCGGTTATCGAGGCCAATGTCGATGATATGAGCCCGCAGCTTTACGGATACTTCCTTGAGCAGGCTCTGGCTGCGGGGGCGCTCGATGTCACCTGCACGGCGACGCAAATGAAGAAGAACCGGCCGGGATTGACCATCACTATTCTCTGCGAATCGGACCGGGGCGACGCGCTCTCCCAACTGCTTTTCGCCGAGACCACGACCATTGGAGTGAGAATTCATGAGGCGCGGCGGAAAGTGCTGGACCGCGAACTGGTGACGGTGGAAACACCGTACGGTGCGGTCACGGTCAAGGTGGCGCGGCGCGAGGGCAAAGTCGTCAACGTGGCGCCCGAATTCGACGATTGCCAGCGGCTGGCTGCGGAACAATCTGTGCCGCTCAAGCAGGTGATGGCGGCTGCCGGGGCTGCTTACCTCGAGCAGAATGAGAAGGCCACGGGCGCATGAACAAGTTCTATATCACCACACCCATCTACTACCCCAACGCCCGGCCGCACGTGGGGAATTCCTACACCACCATGGTGTGCGACGCCATTGTGCGCTTCAAGCGTCAGTGCGGATTTGACGTTGCCTTCCTGACAGGGACAGACGAACACGGCGAAAAACTTGAGCGCGCCGCTCTTGCGGCCGGGCTCTCGCCGCAGGAGTTCGTTGCCGCCAAGCGCCCGATCTTCCATAACTTATGGAAGGCGCTCAATATCAGCCTGACACATTTCATCTACACGGATCGCCCGGACCACGCGACGTCGGTCCAGCGCATGTTGGTGCGGGCCCGCGATGCGGGTTATGTGTATAAAAAGAAATATGAGGGTAGATATTGTATCCACGATGAGCGATATGTTTCGGA
>PMYF01000537.1 GCA_003171295.1 Acidobacteriota bacterium
TCGGTGGGGCGGATCACCTGAGCCAATCTACGGTTTGACGCTTTGTCGATTTCAACATTTCAGTTCTGTCACGAGCAGTGTGCGGTGGCTGCAAGCGGGTTGAGAGTTGAGGGACGAAGGGCGCCTTGCCTGGTGGGCCTGCCCGGCCAGAGGGCCAGACGCATTAGTCTTTCGCAAGGCCTTGCTTTTCGTTATATCCATGAAACGAGCGCATCCCTATAGAGACTGAGCCGTCCTCGTTGAGCACTGCCATCTGTGAATAGCACAAAGGAGTTATCTTATCTGGGGTATCGCCTAGAATATTCTTCTCTCCGAGCATGGTCCAAACAAGCCTATAACCCATCTTTTCGAGTCGAGGCAATAGATCATCAACGTCCGCAAGAAGCGTGGATGAACCTTCTTCTCTGACGTGAGGATCACAAAACACCGTTTTACCGGTGCCTGAAATGAATCCGTCAGTTCCATTCCACCACAGATCGCCAGGAGCAAAGAATTTTTTTGTTGGGACCTCCAAATAAATGCTTTCTGGAAGTGACGCGTCGTATTCCCACTCAATCACAATTTCGTTCGCTGAATGTATTAGTTCTAAAGACGAGTGGCGGACTTGTTCCGCTGCACCAAGATACCAGTCTGGCTCAGTATTACACGCGGTTGCCCAGGGATATTCACCAGCAAACGCATAGAGCCATTTTCCGCCTTCTGGCAGCCATGCCCCAAAATAGTTCCGTCCATCCATCGCTTGGACGGTCTTCTCAAAATGATTCTTTGGCACAAGATAGCTTCGGAGCTGAATCCAAGCATCTCGGTACGGAGTGTTGTATTCACTATCACTCCGATATTCATTCCAACTCGGGAATGCCGTAAGGATACGCCACCGCTGCCCGTCCCTCATAGTGGTCTCCAGAAGTGTTTCAAGAAGGGGGATGTCATCCCGTTTGGCAACCCAAGTAGCGTGATCCATATTACTCGTCGCGGCGAGATCCACGCCGGCTCGCAACCACCAACATTTTGAAGACTTCTTGTTTGGAATTACCATGCGAGAAAGAGTGGGATCGATTTTCCGCTCTTCCATGAGAATTAGCGGCTTGCCCATGGGCTTTGGTTCCCAAGAACTTACCTCTGGTGCTACATTGTCATGTAAACGGGAAGCGAGCCGATACAAGCCAATCCATTGGTATTTCTTTCCGATTCGCTCTGCCCACGCAGGCTTGCGGCGGCCTCCGCCCCCAGTATATGCAGTGTGTTTGTCGTAATTGTCGCAAGCCCCACCAGCAAGCCCGAATTCCTCGACGATGTGTTTGAGAATCCAACTTCCTATCTCCGGCTTACTGATCTTGTGCATCCACGATCGCAGGCAACCAATTGAATAGTGATTGAAGTCGTCATGGAGGCAACTGTGCGCGACGTAATGAATCGCCCCATCAGTCTTATTCCATTCTTCAACTTGTGCGTCATTTGGAAAGCTCAATGGCCAGTCGGATTCTTGTTGCCCCGAGGTGACTAGTGGATCGAAGCATGAGTTCAGACACCCTAATCGCCGCGCCAATTCTCCGATGCATCTGATATGGTCACGAATTATGGCATTTTGGAAAGCAGTCGGCGCAGACTGATACTTGGTAAGAAGATTCTCAGCGATGGATTTGAGTGGTTCCAGCTCACGTGAGGAGATGAGCGCTCCGTAAGCGCAAAGGAGAACACGCTCACGCAACTCGTCATCATCAGCCGCGACCAAATTCTCGACGAGAGGAGGAATGGCCTCTGACTTTGCTCGAAAGATTGCGATCGCGGCACGCGTTGCATGATCTTTCACCCGACGATCTGCGGCAGCACTGAACCACAGCAACATAAGCGCCCAGCGCAAAGCGGTCTCCCGGTCCAATTTCCGAAGATCGATGTCAGCAGTCGCTTCGATGAGGCGCTTGACGACTCCGTCTTTCTCAAATCTGTCGTGGAGATACCCACACCAGAACGCATCACGTTTTGCGATGTGAAGCGACTCAAGAAGATCGCAAATCCAAAAAGCATCAATCTTCGACGGCTGAGCGGAAACAGCAACCAGGGAATCCATTGTGGCCCAACCGTCTTTTGCGAGCGCTTCCTTAGCTAGGGCGCGCGTCGAACCAGTAAATGTATCAGAAGTTCGCCAGGGAATTGCTCGCATGGTGAGCCGGAGTACGGCTTCCCGGACAGCGGCATCTTCGATGAGCATTGGCAGTTCAACACGGGCAGTCTCCGGCAAAAGAATGGAGAGCGCCAAAATGATGCCCGCGTTTGCATCAATAGAGGCTAGGGTTGCCAAGAGGCGCTGAATCTTCGTGTTCGATTTAAAGGCTACGGCGAAATCGCCTGACGGGAGTTTCGCTAGCAGTTCAGATGCAACCAAGAAGTCGCCGAAACGCTCGAATGCGGGCCGCAGAACATTCTCTCCGCCAAGTGTTCCGGCGCTCGTCGCGCCGTCTTCGATGAGGAGTTCGGCTTTTACGAGCCACTCCAACACGGGCAATGTTGCTGCCTGTGGTCTAATCGCATTTACAGTGAGTTTTGCCTCCGACCAAGGCAAAGCCACGTTTCCTGAATCAGCGATGGCGCTGGCGACCGCTAAGAGGCTTCCGGCAACGATGCTCGCGCCGACAGATGTGCCGTGTTCGCTTGCGAATTGTTTTTCTTTCTCGGAGAGGAATGCCCGAATAACCGGAGCAAGACCAAGCCATCCGTTTGGCAGTCGTTTGAACCCTTTTAGCCTTAAAGTTTCACATACGAGTTTGAGATAGAGCGGATTCGAGAGTTCTGGCTGCAGGACCGGGACAAGCGGAGGTTCTAGTTCGTAGTATTGAAAAAACGTATTGCAGGCCTGTCGTTCAATACCTGCAAATCCTTGATGTTCGACGACGGGATGTGGATGCGGCTGCGGCAAACAAGCCGAAAGAAATGACGTTCGACATGATACACACAATTTGAGAAAAGACCGCTTCTCGAATTCATGGGCAAGTGGCAGGAATCGATGTAGCCAGTAGTCTCGCGGTCGCGTTTCGTTCACTGCGTCGATGCAGAAGATCATAGTTCTGCCTGACGTCTCACCAGCGGAGTTGAGAGCATCAAGGATGCCATCCTTTCCGATGGTTAACGGCAATCCTAGTGACTCGGCGAGTCTCGTCCATTCGGCAGGCAATCCGCTGAATTGGTGGCCAAACAATACGCAGGTAAAAGCCTGGGTATCGAGACGCTTTAATGCCATGTCACAGATGCCATGGGTTTTTCCCGAGCCGGCAACACCGGAAAGAATGAATACCCTTTTGAACGCGAGATACCCTTTTGGCGCGCGCAACCACGCAGCTAGCGCATCGAGTTCTGTCGCAGCTCCCCTAACAGCATCGAGATTCGCCGCCGGAAAGCTGCATTGATATTCGGCCATCCACCTGCGAAACGATTCAGAGTCCGCGGTTCCGTTCCCGTGTTGTGCATCAAGTTCATCGGCCAGTGGGACTTCAAGTTCTCGCAATGCAGTCTGGACATTCGCGAGGTCCGCCAAAAACTGATTGAGCGCATTTTCCGTAGGATTGCTTTGCAGCAGTTGCGCTCGGCTCAGCACATTTTCGCATTCCTTAAGCGCATCTTGGCCGACCCGCAGCTCACTCAGGGGCCATGGCGGATTGGCCGGGTCGCCGCGCTGGTCGCTAACCTGCCGTCTCAAGCTTTTGGTCGCCTGGCGACACTTGACCAAAATCGCTTCGAAACTTTCATGCCACCTACCGTCTGCTTCAAAAGCTGAGAACCAATCCCAAAGTTCAGTTTGGACATTCAACGTGGGGGTGTAGCGTGGCCCCGCCGCCTTAGCTGCCCCGATAACATGGCTCTTGAACCAGTCTGTCGAGAGAACAGTATCAGCAAAGAAATACTGTCGGATTCCACCCGAAACGTCATGTTCTAACAGGAGGTGTTGGAGCCTGCTGGCAGGCCAGAGGTCTATCGTCAGATTCCGTCCAGTGTCCTTCCATTTTTTGATCGCTTTGGCGATCCAGTCACCAAGTTTATCGGTTTCACTGTTTGCAGGTCGTCCACGTTTTGTGGTGCGTCCCGTTTTTCCCGTTGGGTCAAACGGAA
This sequence comes from Acidobacteriota bacterium, assembly GCA_003171295.1. Taxonomy (GTDB): domain Bacteria; phylum Acidobacteriota; class Terriglobia; order UBA7540; family UBA7540; genus Bog-366. The sequence continues at coordinate 4,102 of PMYF01000537.1, forward strand.
AGCAGACTATGTATTCCTTGAGATCTTTGTGGATTGTAAGCGCCGTTTGAAGGGACTCGTTTGCTTGCGCGATTAGACCATCGATATCAAATACGAACTTGGCTTGCCATCCCGTCATGGAGCCGTCAGCGCGACGTGCTATACACTCAACACCACCGTCACCTCCAGCACCTCGAAATCGCTCGAACGAAGCGCCGGTTGGACAAGTTCGTCTCGCTAACTGGCAACACAATTCCTCAAAAGCATTCGACTGGCTACCAGCCCGAGCTGCAATGCTGTTGAAGTTGATGTTAGTCATTCTTGCTGATGATCAGATTGTCGCTTCAGAACTGTGGGCATTAGAGTCAGAGTTGTCCGCCTATCCTTCGTTTCGTAGAGAATGACTTGCGATGGGCTAGGCTGGTCTTCTGGCATTGCTGGAGCCAGATCAGTTGTTTCTGACCGACTTTCTTTTCCTCCCGCTGCCCTGGGGTGACGGCTTCGTCGAGGGTGCCGCCGTGCAGTCGGAACCGGTCTTCGAAGCCTCTGCCGACGGGACGGGCAGATTCGAGAGTAACAGGAGTATAGGAATGCCCCGGAAGGGACACCTGCCGAGCAATTGGTAACTGTGCAATCTTGCCGTCCATGACGAAAAGTCGCGCAATGGTGAGCTGAAACAGAGTCGGGGGGAAGCCTAAAGTCGGGCCCAAAGCGAAAAGCGGAAATTGGGAAAGCAGAAAGCAGAAATGCGACCACGGGGGCAAAAGCTGAGACACAGAAATGCTGAAATGCTAAAACCGGAAGGCGGCGGCAAATGG
>PMYF01000331.1 GCA_003171295.1 Acidobacteriota bacterium
GGGGGGGACGGGCTGGACGACTCCCGCCACGATCTCGAATCCACCTGAGACCGCTATCAGCGTCGTGTTCTGGTTCTGCAAGCCCACATAGACCGCTGTCGCTGTCCCGCCGGGATACTTGATGACATCGTTCCCCTGACAGAGTAAGCGTAATTCCCCTGCCCCGCTGTCATTCTTCCCATACGTCCGAGCCCGGCCCGGCACCTGCTGAGACGGCGAGAGATAAACGGTGTGTTGGTTTGCGCCGCAGTTGGCGTCGATCATCTCATAGCCATCGTCTACCTTCTCCCGGTAATCCTCCTGGACAAGCGAGAGCACACCACCGCCGGCCAATTGATTGATCTTCTTCAATAGGTCAAGGTGACCCTTCTGGATTTCAGCCGGGTCGTTGGTCTTAGGAAGAAGCGTAGAGGGAAACTTTATCATGGTCCTTCCAAAAACGGCGCCATGAGCAGGGGCCTCGGCGCCGTTTATTTCGTCAGCTCACTCTATCAGGGATCGACTTCGGCCCATTCGGCGAACGCCATCCCCACGACCGCCGTGATGCACGCGATCTCGGCCCACCCGCCGGGCTGGATTTCGATGAGTCCGCTCCCATCGACTCCCGGCTCGTTCGGATTGGGAAGAGCGCCCGCCGTCATGGCCCCGAGAATCCACTGGCGGAACACCGCCGCCGCAGTGGCGGGGATGGTGTAACCACCATCGGCGAGCGCTGCATTCTGCGTTGTCGGGAGAGCCTTCTGGCCATCGTAGACCACCAGCGGCGTGCCATGCGTCACGATTCCCGTATTGAACCATCCCACCGCAATCCCAACCGTCCCCACGCCGACGGGGGCGACGAGATAGACGAAGCCCATGCGGAGGATCAGGACGTTCTTCTTCGCCACCGGGGCAAGACTCACGGAGAAACCAGTATGCGCTCCTGCGGCAACACCGGTTGTCCATGTCGTTGTCCCCTGGCTCGCCGCGAAGAACGTCTCCTTGTACTTCTGCCGCATGCGGAATGGAGCCTCGTACATGGAGCCCATCAGGACCCCGTGCGGATCGAGGCTGGCCGATTTCGCGGCCCCATCCGGGAAGGGACCGCGCGGAGCCAGCGCCACCTGGAACTGCGGAGGGATGATGTTGAATCCGCCGCTCATGCATCCACCTCCGCCCATTCGGCAAACGCCATGCCGTGCAGGACTCCGATTGCCGCTATGATGACGAACCCGCCGGGCACCAGCTCGATGAGTCCGCCTTCGTCGATGACCGGGTTGCTCCCGGAGGGCAGCACCGTTGCCGTGAATCCGCCGAGAATCCACTGCCGATAGACCGGCGTTGCCGAGAGCGTCGTGTTGCCCGCGTCGGCCCTGCCGTTTGCCTGCGCTGCCGCGAGTCCCTTCTGCCCGTCATAGACCGTCAGGGCCGCAGTGTGCGTGCAATCCACCGCTGCCCATCCCTGCGCGATCCCCACGGGATCGATTGCCGCAGGGGCCGCGTTGAGAATGAACCCGACCTTCAGGACCGAAAGGTTCTTCTTGCTCGCTGCCGGGTTGCTGAGGCAGAAGCCCGTGTACGTGGTCGTGAGCCCCACGCTCCAGGTCGTGTCGGCCTGGTTGGCGGCAAAGAAAGTCTGCTTGTACTTCTGGAGCATCCGGTAGGGTGCCTCGTAAAAGCTGATGAGCAGTTCGCCATGCGGGCCGAGAGAGGCCGCCTGGTTGTCAGTGTTGACGAATGGTCCCCTGGGTGCAAGGGCCACCTGGAACTGCGGAGGGATGATGTTGAATCCACCGTCCATGTTTTTCTCCTTCTTCCTTCCCGCCGCTTACGAGATACTCGAGGTGGCGTGCCCGTAGGCCGTGGCGTAGAATCCGGTAAGGCCTGTGAGATCGTCTGCACAATGCAGACAGAGTTCCTGGCCGAGCCCTCCATCGATGGGGATTTCCCCTCCGAACATGATCACGAGATTGAACCTAAGGAACCATCCGATGCTTCCCATCTGCTGGGCGTTGTCGGCGAATGCCAGAAGCTGCGTGTTGTTTTTCAGCGGCCCCCCGATGGTTGCGATGGTGGCCTGCGTGATGTCGCGCACTAGGAGGCTCACGCCGTTGGCCAGTCCCGCTATGGCTGCGAAGGTTGTGCCATCGGTGAAGGCGGTATCGAAAACGGATAGGATGATTTCGCGGAAGTAGATCGCTCCCGCTGCCGTCTGTGACCGATAGGGCCGGACCACGAAATCGAGTCCCGCGGCTCCTGATGCGTCGAGGTTGGCATTCAGCGCCACGGTTGCAGAGCCTGCGGTCGTGGTGGCAAAGGCATAGCCCGTATCCACATCCGCGATGTTCGTGGTGTCGAAGGGCCAGCGGCCCGTGATGATGATCTGGTTTGTCGCGCCCGTGATCACCGCGAGGCCCGTCAAGCCCGCCTTGGCGATGAGTGCCGCACGGGTGGCTGCGGCAACCGCTGTGTCCGCTGCGCCCGAGGCAATGTTGACCACGATCCCGACAAAGGTGCCAGTGACTGGGTTGTTGCCGACACCGGCGACAGTGTACCAGACCCAATAGCCCTGTTCTGTCCCGGCTTCGTTCTTCAAATAGACCTTGAAGGAATGGCCAGCCGTGGCCCCGCCTACATCGGCGTTGGCCGTGATGGTGGATTTTTCTCCGACGATCTTCCCGAAGGGGGAAGTCATGATCTTCGAAATCAGCATGTCTGAACTCCTTTACGAACTACATCGATTTCAGGTCTTCACCTATGTAGTGCGATTTCCCGAAGCCTTCTCGCTGTGAATGATCGCTGCTGCCTGCTGACCCGCTTTCTTGGCAGCCCTGGCTTTTCCGAGCGATGCCACGCTGTAGATCTTCCCGGTGGTGCCATACTGGAAACCCACCACCTTCCCACCCTTCGTCACCGCGTGGACTGGCATCATTTCTTCTCCGGCGTGTTCCATGACCCGGTGGTGCCGCTGTTCGGAGCGGTTCCCTGGTCCTGCATATTTGCCGGGGGCGCCTGAGGCTGCGGGACGCTGGGAAGGTTCGGCTGATATACCTTCTGCGCCTCCAGGGCAACGAAGATGTCCCCGAGGGTGCGCTTCTTTTCCTGCGGCGGCGGTGGCGCCTTCTTCACCGGAACCGGCTCTGACTTCGGAACCTCCGGCGTGAGAAGCCCCCGCACGGCGTCCTTGATTCCTGTCCCTTTCATGCGATGCCTCCTTGATTTTTCCCCGTGCTCTTACCGAATCCGTACTTCTCGAGCTGGCCATAGTCCACGCCGTACTGTTGCAACTCGTCGCGGAGGATCTGCTTTTTCTTCGCGGCTGACACCCGCATCGCGGCGATCCCATCGATCATTTGTGAGACCTGCTTCACAAGCGCCGCCGAAGGAGCCGCGCCGTAGTCTGTCGCATGCTGGACGATGATGTTCTTCAAGTTCTCCAGCCCCATGGCACTCTGTTGCGTCTGCTCNNGCGCGCCGCGCCGACCAGCGGATTGAGAATCGATGCGGCCCCAGGGTGCTGGAGCGGGTTGATACCGCCGGACGCGGAGAGTGCCTGATCGAGATTCATCCCCTGGAGCTTCAGCGCGGTGTCGTAGCTCTTCAGGTAGGCGAGCGCTTGACTCTTGTCCTGGAATACGAATCCCGCAGTGAGATGCGGGTCCCAATTGTTAGTCATCTGCTGGGCGGTCTTGAAGAACTGGTCCTTCGACATGAGGCTGCCGTACATGGGGGCGATCATGGTGTCATACAGCGCCCCGAGACGCGTCTGGATCTGATCGGCCCATGCCGTGTTGGTCTGATCCTTGGCGGCCTGCTGGTGCTCGGCCGGGAGGCCAGATTCGGACTGCGCCACGGATGCGGCCGTCTCCGCTGGGTCGGTGCCTGTGCCAGCCACGAGGGCGGCAGGCTCAAAAGCGGGCTTCGTCACCTGACCCGTGAGACGCGCTGTTGCTCCGGGCAGGTCCGCGCTATTTGTCTTTGCCAGCCCTTGCAGAACCTTGTCGAGCCCTGCTGCTGTCCGGCCCATGACTTGATTGGTTACCGCTCCTACTCCCCTCTTCAAAAGAGGAGCGAGAGCGGTAGATCCTATGACTTTTGCGGCAGCCGCTCCGGCTGGTCCGCCAAGGGCCATCCCCGTAAGCGTGCCAAGTCCCGCCGTTGTCTCCGATCCACCTGTCATGCTCGCCATGGGTTTCCCCGAACGTCGCGCGAGATCTCGCTGGAGAGAAGGATAGGCGCTATAGATCTGATCAACGGCTTCCAAGTCAGGGCCGCCGGTCTGCTTCAAGACGGTTCCCGTAAGCTCATTCATGTGAGCTTTCACCACGGAAGCGCTATCTTGAAGGAGCTCCCCCATGTTAGCCCTTTGCGTCACAGCTGATAGATCCGCTCCCTCGGCGGATTGGCCGATTTTTATGCCTCGCTGCATCTGGGCATTCAGAAAAGTACGCGCATCGGTCCATCCGTTCGGTCCCGCTGCGATTCTTTTGTCTGCCTCATTGACTAGAGTCTGAATCGTAGTTTCTACATCCTGCGGATCGAACTTGGCTTTCATCGTCTGCACGATAGGGCTGTTAAGGATGTCGGGGACCTTGCTCGCCACCGTTGCGCCTGCTGCCTTGAAAGTCTGGTTGACCGCAGCATATTGATCGCGCACCCATTGGGCAGCCTTCTCAATTCCTGCCTTCCCTCGGCCGCCTTCGGTGCGAAGTAGGGTCATGATCTTGTCGAGCTGCGTATCCCCCGTCGCCGCCTTATAGCCGATCTTGTTCAAGCCCATCTTTTGCGCGAATTCCGCTCCGGGCTTTGAGACATCGGAGCTGGTGAGGCCATAAGACGCCGAATCAATTTGATTAAGGATGGGATGGGATTCTTTTGCTATTTTCCCGAAAAGGAGGCCTGCGCCGCCGAGTGCCGTTCCTGCCCCGACGCCGAGAGCTTCCGCGGCAAGAGCTTTCTTTGCCGCTGCCCCAATGTCTCCGGTCTGATTGTAGGTGTTGAGTCCAGCACCCGCAGCGAAAGGCGCCATATTGATGGCGGCGTTCACTGCCGCTGCCCCAATCTTGCCCGCCGTCGTCACGCCCTTTAAAATGGTTGCCCCCGGCATTCTGAGACTCGCCGCGGCCCCCACTCCTGAGCCTATGCCCGCAGCAATAGGATGCTCGCGCTGCATATTCTCGATGTCGCGCTGCCCAGAAGGATCGATTCTCCGCACGAGCCCCGGGAGAAGTCCTCCCGTCATGAAGTCTCCGGCCTTGCTCACGCCGGCCATAGCTGTACGTCCTGCCTGCTTGTCCCAATTCCTAACGGAATCCCATACCCTACCGAGAGCGGTCCGGCCGGGGGCGGTAGGATCGGCCGTTGCGGCTGGAGCCGCTGGAGTGGCGGGAGGCGCTGACGGAGTCTGATTCCCTTGCGCGATCAGCGAAGGGATACCGTTGAGCGCCTGATCCACCTCATCGAACTTCGCATTTTTCAGGATGGTCGCCATGTCGGACATTATTGTACCTTCCCACCGGCGAGGGCCTGAGCAATTGCCTGCTGCAATCCTCCCGCCTGTTCCCACATTGTCGGTGTGCGCATTATCTCGGCGATCTTAAGCTGGAGGGAACGGTTCTTGTTTGCCTCCCCCGCGTCGAACTGCTGACCCTGAGCGACTACATCCTTTTCTTTCTGCGTCGTGGCCGCGAACATGCGGTTCGTATAGTCGTTCTGCATTTCAATCATGCGCTGCTGGAAATCCTCGTTCGTCTTCTGTTCGAGTTGGCTTGCCGCGATCTGCGCCTGATTGATCTGAGTTTCGTGCTCCTGCTGGAGCTTCGCCTTCTTCTCTTCCTCACGAACCTGTGAAGCGAGCGGGATATCCGACCCGCTGTAGCCCTTAGCAAAGCCCTGGACGAGCTCCAGGAGGCTTCGGCCGGTATCCTTGGCGAGTTGGAGGAGCTTGTCACCTATAGCAGGATCATCTTTGGCCTGCTGGACGATGGACTTCGCGGCCTGCTGCTCCGGATACATCTCATCGAAGGATTTCCCTGTCGGCGATACGGGAGCCGGCACTGTTTCCGGTCCCTTCGCGGTGATTCCCTTGACGGGCTGCGTCGGGATAGCAGCAGGCGCTACGGCTTCCGGGGCAGGAACGGGCACCGGGGGTACCGGGACGGCGGCGGTAGGGATACCCGCCGTGTTTCCAGCGTCCGCGACGTTCTGATTGACCTTCTGCTGCTCCACCGTGGCCCCGGGAACCATCTCGGCTCCCCCTGTAGATCCCGTGGCTGCCATATTCTCATTGACGCGCTTGGTCTCGGCATTCGATGCGTTCTGTGCCGCAGCAGCCTTCGGCGCGAGATCGGGAAAAGTCTTGTTGAGGATGATGTTCCTATCGAGCCAGTTGGGATCATTCTTCGGCTTGTTACTGTCAGAGCCCTTCTTCGCCTCTGCGGTATAATCTGCGGGGGCGTCAGCGCCGAGGCCAAGCGGATCGTCTTTGTTCGCTGCCACGTCAGGCCCCCTTCTGTTCAATCGTCTTGATGCGCCGCGCGAGGTCAGTGATCCATGCCGTGTTGGTCAGGGTCTGTTTTCGGGTATCCACGGCCTTCCCCGCCGGAGTCTCCACAACATTCCCGGGGGCGACCTTCTCCAGATCCTGCGCGATGACGCCGACTTCCTTCCCGCCATCCCCCTGCTTGTAACGGAAGGACTTTTCCTTGATCTTCGCCGCTGCATTGTCCACCGTGGAGGAATCCTTGATGTCCGTCTTCGCATTCTTGTCAGAGAGCCCCAGCGCGGAAGTGGCGAGTCCAGTGACACCGCCCCAGAAATCCTTGCCCTGCTGCTGGCCCGCCGCCTGCTGCTGGACGCCGACACCCTGCTGCCCCGTGCCAGCGTTGATCTGCCCCGTTCCCGCATTGATCTGCCCTACTCCCGCCCCGGCCTGGTTGGCGCCGATGGTGCCTTGCGTGTTCACAGCCCCGAGCTGCCGATCTGCCCCCTGCCCGTAGGCCTGCATCCCCATGCCCTGCCCCGCCTGCTGGCCCTTCGTGAATGCCTCTCCGGTGGCCTGCCCTCCGAGCTGCGCGGCCTGCCCTGCATTGAGTCCAGAGGTCCGGGCAGATCGCGCGACGTTCTGAGCAGCCCCCACGGCATTCTGCTGGCCCATCTGTTCACCGAGAGCGGCTCCGGCCTTCCCGGCTTCCTCTGCCGATTGCGTCCCCGAGACCCCGGCGAGATTACCGGCGTTCGTCGCGGCAGTCCCCATGGTTCCCTGCCCTGCCGCTACCCCGGCATTTCCCGTCGCGGCTGTCTGAGCGCCCGTCGCCGCCGTTGCCGCCCCTGCTGCGTTCTGCTTCGCTGCCTGATCCTTCTGGGTCTGACCGGTAATGTCATTCCAACCCTTCGTTATGTCGGCCCCGAGATTGCCCCAGAAATCAGCCATCTACACGCTCCTGCTGTTCGCCGGGACGGCCGGCACGTCTTCTGTCCATTCCATTGCAACCTCGGTGAGTACGATCTTCGTTGCGCACTGTACTCCGATGCTGGCCGCCACTACCTTCAAGGCTTGCGGAGTGAGACGGCACCGGTAGATTCCCAGCGCACTCCAATCCCCAGGGTTGATCGTCAGGTATACCGGGGTCTGCGTCTGCGCTCCATCGGCATCGATTGAGCTGTAGGTCAAAGTGACCTGCGTGGCTGCCTTCGACGGACTGTGAATCGTGACATCAAAGGCGTTGACCACCATCATCGTGTTGTTGCCCGGCCCGAAGTAGGCGGACTGAAACACAAACGGCACCACAGTCGTCCCGCCGATATCGCTGAAAGTGTAGCGCCACTTCAGGGTGTTGTTGGCGATCTGGATGCCCTGCTGTGTGTCGTAGAGCGTGAGGCCGGTCTGGTTCGCCTTCTTATACGTCTGAGAGATCACGGAGTCGCGGACCCAGATGAAGGAGCCGGCCGTCTGCATGAGGAGCGTGCCGTCCCCCACGTTGTAGACGCCGTTCTGGATCGCCTCCAGAACACCCGCTGAGTTGCGGATGTCGTTGAGGCGGTGCATCTTCGTCAACGACCGTCCGCCGTCGAAAATGTAGATAGAATTGTCGAAGGCCGAGAAGAAGTAGGCCATGATAGGAGATGCAGCGATGAACTGAAGGCCAGGAGCAGGACAGATTCTGCTCGTCCCCGTGAAGATCGGCCCAGCGAAGTTGACGGAGAAGATGTCAAAGCCATCGAAGAGGTATCGCTGCTCAAACATGGTGAAGCTGACGAGCGTTCCCTGAGATTCGTTTCCCGACTCGTAGCCTACATAACCGTAGTCAACGTCAGCTCNNACACCTACCCCTGTGAAGATCGTCGAGAAGTCACTCTGCACAACATGGTCCCCGAAATGGTATCCGACAGCGACGGGCTGGCGAGTGTCGGGGACATAAAGAGTCCCTACCTGCGATTCGCTGACAAAGAGGTTGGTTTTTTTGTTGAATGACAGACTATATATGTCATTCACATAGATATTACC
>PMYF01000255.1:0-656 GCA_003171295.1 Acidobacteriota bacterium
TGCAAATAATGGAAGATTTCCGCCTGCGCCAATTGTGGCGGCTTACCAACACGCTGATCAAGGTCAGGAAGGGGGCGCTGACCCATGATGTTAAAAATGAAGGAACCTCCGGGGATGTGTATGAAAACAAAGGAGCGAGTGACAGAATTACCGATAATTGATCGGGGTTTTTGGCATAAAACGCACAAATTTCGCGATAATGGACCACAATCGATCGAACTTCTTGGCAGAAAGTGCACCGGTTGCGCGGTAATTCGGGGAAAAAGCAGAGCGTTTTTGAAGGGAATTGAGAGAATCGTTGGATGCCAAGCCGAGAAATGTACCTTCCTCCGTTTCATTCAGAAGCGGTCGCCGGGGCTGAAAGTCCGCCCATCCTAATGGCGGGCGACCTCCTCAGAATGACAGCGCCTACGGGTTTTTCCGCAGCCTGTCTGACACTTGGGGATGGAAGAGCGGCAGACTTACTCACCAAGTCTGATGCGCTACCAGCTCCGCATTTACGGCTTCAGGAATGTTCCCTGCTCGAGCTCCTGGAAGGCTTGCCGGAGCTGCTCTTGGGTGTTCATTACGATCGGCCCGTACCACGCCACGGGCTCCTCGAGCGGCTTTCCCGACACCAGAAGGAACCGGACCCCCTCGTCCCCGGCCTGTACCGT
>PMYF01000255.1:703-4817 GCA_003171295.1 Acidobacteriota bacterium
TACGCGAAGGCGTGGCGAGTAGTCTCGACCGGGAAGGTCTTCCTCCGGCCAGCAGGCACGGAGACATCGAGGTAGATTGGGTCGGCGGCGACCCCATCCACGGGGCCAGCCTTCCCCCAAAAGGTTCCGCAGACGACGCGAACCTGGGTGCCGTCGTCGTCCGTGATCAGGGGAATATCGGCACTTTTCACTTCCTGGTAACGGGGCTCCGTCATTTTAAGCGACGATGGAAGGTTCGCCCACAGTTGAAACCCGTGCATCCGGCCGTTCGGGTCGCCCTTCGGCATCTCCTGGTGAATGATGCCCCTGCCCGCCGTCATCCACTGGACGTCGCCGGCGGCGATGGCGCCGCTGTGCCCGAGGCTGTCGCCGTGCTCGACGGTCCCCGCCAGGACATATGTGATGGTCTCAATGCCGCGGTGGGGGTGCCACGGAAAACCGGCCAGGTAATCCTCCGGCCGCTCATTGCGGAAGTCGTCGAGGAGAAGGAACGGGTCGAAGTCAGACGTGTTGCCGAAGCCGAAGGCGCGGCGCAGGTGCACGCCCGCACCTTCGAGGGTCGGTTTGGCCTTGATGAGCCGCTTAACTGGTCGAATGGACATTTTGACCTCCCATAACGAGATTGTACCCTGTCGAGCCTTGCGCTGTAAATGCTCAGGTTTCGCCTGTTCACGGGGCAAGAGATTTCCCGCTGGGAGCAATCTCGCTAAGCCGCTTGAGGTCGAGCACCATTTCGCCCCGCGCATCCGCCTCGAAAGCGGGGACAAAACGCGCTCCCCAAACCACCTCTTCGTGGCGGTAGGATTGGCGAACGTGGACCGTCTGGAAGAACGTGTCGTCAAAAGCCTTAATCAGAATGAGAAACTCGGCCTGGAGCCGGGCGAGGTCTTCGGCATTTTTGGCCCAGAGCGGGCTGGCCTCATCGATGGGATGAACTACCGTCCAGGTGAGCGGCAGGAACTGGACGGTCGCGCGTTCGAGCGCGAGAGGATTGTACTTGCGCACCAGTCCGCGGTCCGAGGGCTCCACGGTCATCAGGAGTATCCGTGCTTCAATCTCCATCAAGTTATTACTGCGCCGATTCGCGACGCGGAATTGCATGCTGGTGCCGGCCTGATAGGGCGCCACTACCATCTGTTTGCTGAAAGCGAGGCGCGCCGCGGGCCGCGAGAAGCGTCCGAAGAGCAGGCCAGTGGCGATGGCAAACGCCATCAGCCCCAGAAGGGCTTGAAATGCCGCCACGAGGTTGGCCGCAACACCGTCGGGAGAGATCCGGCCGTATCCCACGGTGGTGAACGTTTGGGCGCTGAAGAAAAAGGCACTCAGAAAGCGGCCCATCGCGTTGCTTATTTCGGCGCCCTGCAAGTGCTCGACGCCGATGCCCAGGTACACAAAGGCAAACACCAGATTGGCAATCACGTACCCGGCGAAGATCGTGGCCGCGAAAACGGGCCAGGACATGTTGATCATGAAGAGATAGGGATGTACGTCCCGCCAGGTGGCGCCGCGCCGGCGAACATTGAATTGCCCGTCGGCGTTGATGATTCGTTGTAAGTCGCCGCGGTATTTTTCTGTAAAGCCGGGGTCGAACGAAGGCTTGTCCATACTCATTGATGATAGAAGGAGCAAGGCGTTGATGTCCAGCCGCGTCCAGTGCCGAGGGTCGATGTGGTCCGCCCCGCTGCCTTTTGGCGAGGGCGCTTGGATCACGGCACACTCACGCCCTATGGGGAGGGCCGGCGCAGACGGGAATCCCAACGCAAGTGTGAACCCAGCGGGGGCGCATCGCCCCGCGCTCACCTGCTGGGGAAAAGAATCACCCGCCAGCGGCCGGGTCGGCCACGCGCACTTGCCGTTTGCGCTTCGTCTCAGAGGTCAGAGGCGGTTCGTCAGGATTAGCGATGGGTTGGGCGTTCGAGGGGCCGGGCTGCCGGTTGGCGTGCTGGAAGAAGAACAGCGCCGCCTCCATGCGAGTCCTGGTATGAAGCTTCCGGTAGATAGCGTAGAGGTGGGTCTTCACGGTATTCTCGGAGACACAGAGCTGGCTGGCGATCTCCTTATTGCGCTTGCCCGCCGCCACCAGGACCAGGATTTCCCACTCTCGCCGGGTAAGATCTCCGATTTCCTCCTGGCGGTCTCGCCGAACGAGTTTCTTGAGAAGCTGAGAAGAGGCCCGATGGCTGATCCAAACCTCGCCCCGCTTCACTGCCCTCAGGGCCTTCTCCAGAAGTTCGGGATCGCAATCCCTGGAAACGCATCCTTGGCATCCAGCCTTGAGGGCTCGTAATTCAAGTTCGGGGTCGATGCGATCCGGCAATAGGAGGATGATCGCCTCGGGGAACTTTTGCAGGATCACCGCCGCAGCTTCAAACCCTTCCACGAGATCCCAGGCGTCGACTAGAAACGCTTCCACGCGCGCCAGATCCACCAACTGGAGCGCCTGCGTGGAGTCGTCAGCCTCCAGGATGACCTGGAAGTCCTTGACCGACTCCAGCAGAGCCCGCAGCCCCTTTCGCAGCAGCACCCTCGGACTGAGAATCCCTATGTTCATCGCTTTCCGTGCCCCCAGGGGTGGGAATACAGCCGGCGATCAGGCGCCAGAACCACGCGGGGCTGGGATCGCGCACGAACCGTTCCGGACGCGGGCGCCCCCCCAGCTATTCCTAATCCGGAGGTCCAGACGCCTAACCCCGTAACCGCTCGTGTCGGTCACTTCTCCACAGATTCGATCTCTGTGTATGCCCATGCCCGTTTAACAGTGCCCTTATTCGCCCGTATGTGCGGCACCATATGTAGCAATTGCCGACAGCGTTGTCAATACTTGGATGTATCCGGAGTGAACATTTAGTATGAATGGCGGAGAGGCAGGGATTCGAACCCTGGGTACAGCTTTTGACCGTACAACGGTTTAGCAAACCGCCGCCTTAAGCCACTCGGCCACCTCTCCGTTATTTTGTTTCAGTAGCTTACAGACTTGGCTCCTCCCTGTCAAGCCGTACGGCAACATTACGGCAACACTTCGGGACAGAAACGTCTTTTTTAACCTCTTCTTTCCTTTCCCAACCATCCAGCAGCTTCGAGGCCACATCAGCCGCCGCGCGCTCCCCTTCCGCGTGGTTCTCAATGTACCAATCCGCGGTGGTTTGCCAGCGGGAGTGGCCTAGTCTTGCCTGGATGACATTAATCTTCACCCCGGCCCGATAGAGCATGGTTCCCGACCAGTGCCGCAGTTGATGCCATGTGAGGTGAATCCCAATCTTCTCTGCGGCCTTCTTTAACCCGCAGCGAAGGGCGTTCTGCTCGGTCATCGGCCGGTCTGGGTGCTTGGGATGCGGAAACACCAAGTCGTTTTCTGTGCTTTTAGGAGATAGCGACTTGAGCTGTTTGAGCCTGGATATCTCCGCCTCGGTGAGGTAGAGAGGTTTGTTGCTGCGATGGCCCTTGGTCAGGTGCTCTTCCCCGGCGTAGCTGGCCGTTAGAAACCATACGAGTTTGTCGTCGAAGTTGATGGCTCCCCACTTCAGCCCCAGGGCCTCTCCGATTCTACAGCCGGTCACCAAGACGAACCAAGCAAGGCTCTGGTACGGTTCTTCGAGTGTATCCAGCACCTTCTGCATTGTGTCTACGCTGGGCACCGCTCTGGGAACGCGAGGATTGGATTGAGGCATCTGAATGAGTGTCGCGGGGTTGGCGGTGACGTACTCATCCCGGATAGCCTGGCGGAACAGAGAACGAATAACCGTTCTCACGTTATCGCAGGTATGCCTAGCCCTGCCTTCGCTATGGAGGCGGTTTATGAGCAGTTGTACATCCCGCCTGGCAACTTGGTTGAGCTCCATGGCGCCCAGGGTTGGCACAATGTGAGCATTGAGAATCTGGAGATACGCTGAGCGCGTGCTGGGTTTTCGCTTGCTCACGAACTCGGGTTTGTAATGGTCTTCCACGTAAGCATTCACGGTCATCACCGAGCGCGGCAGCCTGACAATCTCCGACTCCACCCTGGAAATAATCGTCTGGAGCCGGCGCTGCGCCTGCCGCTTCGTGATTTCATCTTTGTAACCGAGATTCTCTGATTTCCACTTTCCCCCTGGCTGGTCTTCGGACCGAACCCGAT
>PMYF01000986.1 GCA_003171295.1 Acidobacteriota bacterium
GGCTCGGCTTCAAAGAAGCATTCTCTCGCAGGAAGCGGAGCGGTCCTCTGCATGCTGACTTTGGCGGCGGCCCTTCAATGCGGAACGGCCACACCCCCGGGCACATTGACCCTCCGTATCGCGGTCGATCAATTCGGGTACCTGCCCGACATGACGAAGATGGCGGTGATTTCGGATCCGCAGGCCGGGTTCAACGCGACCGCGAGCTACACCCCCGGCGGCACGTTGCAGGTCCGCACCTGGGGCAGCAACACCGTTGTCCTCTCGGGTTCGCCCTCCGTGCGGATCAGCGGCGGCACTGAGATGCCTCACCGTCCGGTTCCTCCACCAGCTCGGTGCCACCAACCTTACCTATATCCTGCAGGGTTCGCCCAACCTGATCACGTGGAGCGACCTGCGCACTGCCGCGGGGACGAACGTGCCCAGCGGCCCGGGTTTTATCTCCGAATCCGGCACGGGCTACCAGCGCCAGATCGTCGCCTGCGACACCGTGCGCTCGGAATCCTCCGCCACGGCCAGGTTTGTTCGTTTCAAGCTGATCTGGCATTGAGGTCGGACCGGCAGAGTGCGGCCAGAGTCAGGGACGCGGTTGAACGCGTCCTTACCAGGTTTAGGGACACAGAACTGGCTGCGCACCTGCCCGCTTTCTTCCGCACGCTCTCCGGCTAGAAACCTCCGCGGGAAGACATGGAAAAGTTCCTGGGCATCATCAAAGGGACGCGCCGGTCGTGACCAACCCGCACAATTCCAAAGCGCCAATGGTTTTTCCTCTTCCCCCGTTCCGGCCGGAAGGTGCTTTCCCTTGTCGTTCTCAGAAAATCCTGCTATGCATCAGGCACTCGTGGCGGAAAAAGGCAAGAGGAATGGCCGCCGGTCCCCTGCTTGTCCTGGTGGTGGCCGCGAAATGACCGCATGAAAAAGACTATCGTGGAACTCGACCTTAAGGGCTACAGCGATATCGCCCGTGAGTTGGAGGAACACCTCTCCGCAGAGGTCGTGATGAAGTTCAACGACCAGATCCAAAGCATGGTGGATGCTGGACTGAAGGCGGTTGGCGTGCAGCGCGCCCAGGCAGTGATGGCGACCACTGGTGACGGTGCGATCCTGGCTTTCGATCAGCCCGAAACGGGTCATCACTTCGGCCAAGCCGTCCATTCCGAATGCCGCGTCCACAACCACGAGAAGAGTGTCATCCAAGCTCGGCGCTGGTTCCGGATCGGCATTGCCACCGGTGATCTTGTGTTGGAGGAGACCGGCACTTCCAGGAAGATGGCCGGCTCCGTCATCGCTCGCGCCGTGCGCCTGGAAGCCGCCGGCAGCATCGGTGAAATTTTAATTGATGCGGATACCTATTCTGCGTTGCCCAAGCCTCTCCAGGCGTGCTACGGCTCTCGGGAACTTATTTCGGGTAAACGCGAGGAGAAATTTCCCGCGTACCGGTATGTCGTGGTGCCGCACAATCTCACGGGTTCGACCGCTAAGGTGGCTGCTGAACCTGCTGCCCCGGCCAAGTCTCCAGGGCTGGACTTCGGCAAAGCGACCAGCATCTTGCGGGAAAAGATAGCGTTCCTTCAGAAAGAACGAGCCGTTGTAACTTCCGCGGAGCAGAAGTTTGAATTGCTCTTCCGTATTCGCGAAGCTGAGCAACATCTGAGTGAACTTGAAACAGATTCCTCAAAGACATGAGGAACGATGCAGCCATTGAACGGTTGAGGGAGAAGCTCGCCTTCATGGAAGCTGAGTTGGCCCGGACTGATAGCGCCGGTAAGAAATTCGATATCCAACAGGAACTTAGGGAGGCGCGAGCAAAGTTGGCACAACTGGAAACGGAGCAGAAGAGCGGCCCCGGTGAACCCCCGCCAGCCGTCCCAAAGATTGCCCCGTCGCGCCTCCGGGTGCGTGATACGGGTATCTTCAAAGGACGCGAAAAGGAACTCGACGCACTTGATGCAGCGTGGTCGCGCAACGCTGGCGTGTGGCAGGAATCGTTTAACCGCAACGCCGACGAGAACGAAAAACTCACTGGCCCAGCGGTAGTTCCACATGTAATAGTCATGCGAGCGGTTGGCGGGGCGGGCAAGAGCACACTAGCGGCACGGTGGAAGGCGAACTTGCTGGCTCGAGGTGATCACGGGGGCATAGAGCGGTACTTCGACTGGTCTTTTTACAGCCAGGGCACCAGCAGCGACAGCGCGGGAGTTCGCGCCAGTGCTACCTCGGATGAGTTCTTCACCGCGGCCTTCGATTTCTTCGGCGAGACCGCTGGAGCCCTTGAGAAGGACGCCTGGAAAAAAGGGGCCCATCTCGCCGAACTGATCGCTGGCCACCGGACCTTGCTGTTGCTCGATGGCGTGGAGCCGCTGCAACATCCACCCGGAACCGAGGGCGGATATTTGAAGGAGGAGCCGCTCAAGGCTCTCCTCAACAGCCTCGCTCAAAACAGCCCTGGCCTGTGCCTCGTCACCACCCGCGAGCGCGTGGCGGACCTCGCCACATGGCGCGACACCACTGCGCCAGAATGGCGGCTGGATGCGCTCAGCCATGTCGCTGGAGCAGAGGTGCTACGTGCTCTGGGCGTCACGGGGCCGCAGGAGGAGCTGGAGAGGGCTAGTCGTGAGGTAAAAGGGCATGCCCTGACACTAAGCCTCATGGGGCGATATCTGAAGGCGGCCTTTGGAGACAACCCTGACATCGCCCGCCGCGATTGCTTTCAGTTCACCGAAGCGGACGCGGAGACTTTAAACGGCCATGCTCTTCGTGTTATTGCGGCATATGAACGGTGGCTCGAAAGTGAAGATCGCCGAGTTGAACTCACCATCCTGCGTTTGCTTGGCCTTTTCGCACGCCCCGCCGAGCCTGACTGTCTCTCCGCCCTGCGCCAACCGCCAGCCATCCCCGGCCTTACTGACGCACTAACAGGTGTCCCCGATGCGAAGTGGAATATCGCGGTTACAAACCTCGAAGAGTTGGACCTCGTCCAAACACTGCCGTGGGAGGCCAAGAAGATTCGAGGCTATAACAAAGGCCCTGCGAAGTTGGCATTGGTCGCTGGGGCGCAGGACAGAAGTTTCCGGCTTGGCCAACCGAAGCTCTTTCTGAACTACAAGATGCGGGTCACCAGTAGGCTAACTTTGGACTCCCACCCCCTGTTGCGCGAATATTTCGCCAAGCGCCTCCACGACACGGTGCCGGACTCGCTACGGGCGGGCCACGAGCGACTCTGTGAATACCTCTGCGCCAGCGTCCCATATTGGCCGGAAGGCGCAGACGGTCTTCAACCACTCTACCAAGCGGTCGCTCACGGCTGCCTGGCGGGCCGCTATGAGCAAACGCTTACGGACATCTTTATCAACCGCATCGGACGCGGCTCTGAGGCCTACAGCCTGAAAAAGCTCGGGTTACTTGGCGCAGACCTAGCTGCGCTGGCATGCTTTTTCGTCGAGCCTTGGAGGCGCCCCACGCATTTTCTTGGCCCTACTCACCAAGCGTGGCTGCTTAGCGACGCCGCGTTTCGACTTCGTGTCTTGAATCGCCCCAATGAGGCGCGGGAGCCGACGCGCGCTGGGATGGAGTTATGGGTGAAGGAGGAGCAGTGGCAACAAGCTGCCAGAGGGGCTGCTAACCTAATTGAGCTTGAGTTGCTCTTGGGCGAGGTGGCCACTGCCGTGGACACGGCGGCGCAATCGGTAGTCTTGGCAGACCGGAGTGGATTGGCCTTCGAGAAGATGGCGGCCCGCATCTATCACGCTGCCGCGTTGCATCAGGCCGGGCGAGAGAAGGATATTGGAAATAGCCGACGAGTTTTCGCCGAAGCAGAGGCGATCCAAGGCAAGACGCAGCCGGAATTCCCGCTGATGTACTCCGGGGCGGGGTTCCGGTATTGCGACCTCCTGTTGTCGGAAAGCGAGCGCACCGCCTGGAGGGTGTTTGATATGGGCTACATTGTTCGAACGGGTGCCACCACGTCAAATCCTGCGCGAGGGGATGAAGGTATTGCGGCATGCCTTGAGGTGATAAGGAGTATCGAACAGCGTGCCACTCTAGCGCTGACTATCGCCGAACGCACGCCTAACCCCCTAGACATCGCCTTGAACCATTTAACGCTCGGTCACGCCTGGCTGTATCGCGTCGTCTTCGAACCCGCCACTCCCCTGTCATCAGCCAGAACCCACCTTGAGGAGGCCCTCACCATACTGCGTCATGTGGAGCGACATGACCATCGCCCTCGTGTACTCCTCACACGGGCATGGTTACACGTGTTAGAGCGGGAGATGCAGCAAGCGCATAATCTCCTTTCTGAAGCCCAAGCCCTCGCCGAACGCGGTGGCATGAAGCTGTTCCTGGCCGATGTCCACCTCCATCGCGCCCGGCTGTTCCGCGAGAAGACAGAGTTACCCAGAGCCCGGAGCCTTATCGAGCAAACAGGCTATCTCCGTCGCTTGCCAGAGTTAGAAGCTGCCGAAGCCGCCGCAGAATCCTGGTAGTGCTTTGGACCCTGTCGAGAGGCTTGGCTGCGCCTTTGGCCCCCGGCACGGGAGCCACCTCCGGTAGCCTCGACTTCCATTCACGCGCGGTAGGGGGCAGGTAGCACGCTCATTGCACTGCCTTCCGGACCTGCGATAAAGCGGAGGCCTGGAGCCCAGAGCACGTTCACCGTCTGTCTGCTCTGCGTCGATGGCCAGCGCGCATGATCCGGCTGGCGCTGTCCTGGACGTTCTCAGGATAGCGCCGCAGGACCTGGTCCAGCCGCCGGCGGCTCAGGGTATGCAGGTTGCGGAAGGTGGCCAGAGACTGCGGCTCGATGCCATCACGAAGGCTGAGCCAGGCAAAATCACACAGGGCCTGTTCGACGGTCGCCAGCGTCCCCTCTGGAGGCTTGGAGTACAAACTCCCGGGCGCGCAGATGAACCGCAGCTTGCCGGCCGGGCTGATGCGATCCGGCTTGCGGTTGCGCGACAAGTCCATTGTAAAACTGGACCGCACTGTGGCGTCTGACCGCAGCGCTGGCAGGCCTGGTGAGGCCACTCCAGCACTGTTCGAGCCACCCTGAGGCCACCCTCAGGCCATCTGG
>PMYF01000001.1:0-250 GCA_003171295.1 Acidobacteriota bacterium
CAGTTTGAAGTGGTGACCAACAACGAGAGCGCGGAGTATGGCCGCTCTTCCGGTGCCACGGTCAATGTTGCCACCAAGAGCGGCGGCAATCAATTCCACACCACGCTGTACGAGTTTCTTCGCAACACGGATCTCAACGCGTTCGGCTATATCAAGCCGATTGCCATCAACGCCATCACCGGTGTGCAGTACCCGTTCTTCAAGCCGGTCTTCAACCGCAATCAGTTCGGCGCGAATTTCGGCGGCGCGA
>PMYF01000001.1:287-2524 GCA_003171295.1 Acidobacteriota bacterium
CCTGGAACCCAACTATTTCAATACCGGCGGGAACGCCGTATATTAATTGGCCCACTCAAGCCAAAGCCGATGCCGACACGACCGCTTTGCAGATTGCCGGACTATATAAGGCCGCACTGCCCGGAAAGTGCACGGTAACCGCCGGCTTATCCACAACGGGCGTGGCCACAAACGACTGCCCATTGAATGCGCCCTTCACCGACCATGCGGACAAGGGTGATCTTCGCCTGGATTTCCAGCAGAGCCAGAATACTTCCTGGTTCCTGAAGGTGAGCGATCGCAAGGAAGTAGGCCATAACTATCCACTCCTTCCCGAGCCGATCGATATGCAGACCAACGGCGTCATCAAGATTCTCGATCGACAGATTGCGCTCGGCTACACCCAACTGATAGGCGGCAACAAGGTTCTTGACGCCCGCCTCGCCCTCTCCGGCACCCAGGCCGGCAAGTGGACCAAGGCAATCGGGACCAGCTTCATTACGCCATCCCAGATTCCCGGACTACCCACCATCGCCGGCGTCTCCGGCGGCCTGCCCTCGATGGCCATCTCCGGCGGCTTTACCTCCTTTGGACGCCAGAGCACCAACCCGCAATGGCAGAACCCCTCGGTGCTTGACCCCAAGGTGAATTACTCCTGGGTCAAGGGCAAGAACTCCTTCAAGTTCGGCTATGAGTACGAGTACGTCTGGATGGAAGTGGAGGACTCCAACCCGCTCTATGGCTCCTTTACCTTCAACCATGGCTACAGCGCCTGCCCGTCGACGCTTCCCACTGGCTGCGCCACTTCAGGTGCCAAGCCCGACACCTACTGGGCCGACTTCCTCTTCGGAACGCCAGGCGCTTACTCGCTGTCGACCTACTGGATCTCCCACCTGCACCAGAATATGGAGAGCGCATACGTCCAGGACGATTGGAAGGTCGATCCCAAGCTGACCCTCAATCTTGGGCTGCGCTGGGAGTACGGTTCGCCCTACTCGGAACGCAATAACAACCTCTCCAACTTCAACCCGGCGACCGGGACCATGCTGACACTGACCCCCAACTTCGCCACCATGTCCGCTGGCACGCATACCTGCAGCCTCCTCGCCGGCTGCCCGAACATAGAGACCGGCATGATCTCTTCCTATGCCGGCAGCGGAGTTTACGGAAAGACCCTGGTCCATCCCGACCTCACCTCCTACGCTCCGCGCCTGGGCTTTGCTTTTGCGGCTACGCCCAGCATCGCGATCCGTGGCGGCTTCGGCATGAACTATATCCACTACTACCGCGCCGGCTCCGGCAACATGCTGGCCATCAACGCCCCCACCGCGATGTTCACCTCGGTAACCAACCCGGGGTCTGCTCTCACGACTGGCTTCCAGAGGCTTTCGGCCGGCTATCCAACAGGCCTAGCCACGGTCTTCAGCGCGGGCACCGACGACATCGACTATATCCCCGCAAATACCAAGGACAGCTACGTCGAGAGCTACTTCTTCAGCGTGCAGAAGTCCCTGGCCAAGAACATCCTCTTCGACCTGGCCTATGTGGGCAACCACGGCGTTCATCTGCAGGGCTTCGACAACGCCAACCAGAAAAACCCGGCGCTCGGATTCGCCCGTCCGTTCCCCAGCTGGGGAGGGTACTTGCTCAACGATCCTGCCAACACCTTTAACAACGGCGACATTACCACGGCGCTGAATCAGTTCAAGTCTCACTACCACTCGCTGCAAGCCCGCTACGAGCAGCGCTTTGTCCACGGCTTGACCTTGTTGAACTCCTACACCTGGGCGCACGCGCTGGATAATGCCTCCTCCACCCTCGAGGCCAATACTCCCGCGCCGCAGGACGCAAATAACCTCAACGCGGACTATGGCCAATCGGACTACAACCTGCCCATGGTCGATGTCGCCAGCTTCGTCTATGACCTGCCGGTTGGAAAGGGTAAACACTTCCTGGGCGGCGTCAGCGATCTGGCGAATGTCCTGGTTGGCGGATGGCAGATCAGCGGCATCAACACCATTCAGGGCGGCACGCCCTTCAACCTGACGTATACGCCGGCTTCGGCCAACCAGGTGTCGCCGATGCTTACCCAAAGCTGGCGCGGGCAGAACCTCTATCGCCCCAACCTCCTTCCCGGAGCACACTATACGCAGGGAAAGGTGAAGAACTCCAGCGGCTACGTTCAATATGTCAACCTCGCATCTTTGACGCTGCCCGCAACCTATTCCAGCTACACCAGCTCCCCCGTTTACACTTTG
>PMYF01000444.1:0-5649 GCA_003171295.1 Acidobacteriota bacterium
ACTATCCCGCCAAGCGACGCCTCCTTCCCTCATGCGGGCCTAAAGGAGGAGACGGCCACCTAATTAATTAGGCAGCGTAGGCATACTGCGTATTGGCAGTTGTCATTGTCCCACGCCGATCACGGGTGGTGTGGACCCCCGGCATGCCTCCTAAGCGCAAGGGCTCCCGTCGAAACCGGTACGCCCCCGTATCCATCAACTAGATTACGATGTTAGGCGGAGTGTGTCAAATCGGACGCGCCCGGTAAACAGATGGTAGCCAGGCGCTGGCTAGGATCTGAGCGCAGGGGAACGGCCACTGGCGCTAGCAGGCTTGATATTCGGAACTTGACTATTTGAGTCAAGTTTGCCGAAGCCATTGCGACGGCAAGCCCCCTCACCCGGTCGCCGTCGGCGACCACCCTCTCCCCTCGGAGAGGGGTGGGATACCGTGCACGCGAGCCATTTGCAGCCCTCTCCCCAGGGGAGAGGGTGGACCGCGTAGGGGGCCGGGTGAGGGGTCATGGATCGCCAGTCTGAGGTGAAACCTCGCTGGTTGTCTCATCGCGGCCTCTTCATGTGCTTAACCCGGCAGCGCTGCTGTCCCCGACATTCTGATTGCACCTCTGCCGCGGCTTGTTCATAATAGGCCGGTGCCTTACCTGGCTGAGGTGAGTCGTTTGGCGGAAACACAACCCAACTTGCTTGCAGACGCGATCAAAGAGGCGCGCGAGTGCCTGGCGAAGGAACTTAGCTCGCAGGCCGAGCAACTCCAGAAGCTTATCGAGAGCGTGGCGGAGTTGCGGGAGTGCCATCAGCGGACCACGGAGGAGGCCGAGCAGCAGTGGGAGGCGCTGGCGCGCGCGGAGGCCTCCGTACCGCGAGTCTCGCCGGACACCGTGCTCGAAAACGCCTTAGGCGCAATGCGGAACCTGATGATCTGCACGCTGCCCGAACAAGTTCTGCAGGTCCTCACCGAAGAGGCGGCGCAGTGGGGCGTACGTGCCGCGGTTTTTGACGTGCGCGGCAAAGCAGCTTGGGGCGCTTCGGCGAAGGGCTTCGGTCCGGAGCTTACGGAAAAGGTCTTTCGGGGTCTGGTCATTCCGCTCAATCAGGGCAATCCGTTCCGGCAAGTGTGCGAAATCGGCGCCCACGTGGACGCCACCGTGCGCGCGCTCAAGAGGAACCGCAACGTCCTCGAAAAGCTCAAACCCACGGCGGACGACTCCATCCTGCTGCTGCCCATTCGATCCGCGGGTGAAGTGGCGGCGATCTTCTATGCCGACCCCGGCGGGAAGGGTGAACCACTTCCGGTCAACGCTCTTAAGATTCTTTCCGAATTTGCGGGTGCGCAGCTCGATCGCCTGATGGCGCTGAGCGGCGGCTTTTCCCCGGAGAGCGGGGGCGAGGAAGCCGCGCCACCTCCGGTAGCCGATGCACCGGTCGAAGAAGTGACCGTGGAAGCTATTGTTGACCGACCCCCGGCTGCGGATGCAGTTCCTGAAGTCCGGGAGGAAGTCGTCGCCTCGGGGACTCTCACGGATGAGTCGCCGGCAATGGTTGCAGAAGTGAGCGCGCCGGCCGTGGAGCCTGTTGCCGCGGTGGTCGAAACGGAGCCTGCCCCGCCTCCCCCTGAGAAAGCAACTGCAGAGGAGGGCACGCCATTGCCTCTTGTAGAGGTGGCCCTGGCAGAGGAAGTTGCTGTCGTGCCCGAAGCCGCGCCCGAGACTCGGTCCGCTCCGGTGGACTCCGACGTGTCGCTATTGAGCGAAGATGAGCAGAAGATCCACAAAGACGCCAAGCGCTTCGCCAAACTTCTCGTATCGGAGATCGAGCTTTACAACAAGGTAAAGGTTGCGGACGGCCGCAAGAACAAGGATGTGTACAAGCGCTTGAAGACCGACATCGACCGCAGCCGCCAGACGTTCGACAAACGTTTCGGAAAGACCCTCGGCAAGGAGTTTGATTACTTCCACGATGAGCTCGTGAGAATTCTGGCAGCGAGCGACTCCACCGCCCTGGGACCGGAATATCCAGGGCCTTCCGCGTGAGATTCCTCTTCAAATCCTTGTCTCAGACCCTCTGCCCGGCTCTCTGCTTGATGGCACTGAGTTCGCCGGCTGCACCTGCGGAAGTGGCGCCTGCGGCTCTGCGCCAGCTTGCCGCACGCGCCACACAACGCGACGCCTGGCCAGCCCTGCGCGCCTATGCGCAGTCGCAGAAGAACCCCGAGTGGCGCGGCTGGGCGCGGTTCCTGGCGGGGTATCAGGAGAACGAAGCTGCGGACTTTCGGGAGGCTGCGGAGGACTTGCGGCAGGCGGTGGAGAGCGGTTTTTCGCTGGCGGATTATGCGCTATTCTACGAGGCCTCCGCCCTGAGCCGGGCCGGGCAGCAACTTGAAGCCGAGGAGGCACTGAAGGATTTCGTGGTGCGTTTTCCGCAGAGCCGCCTGCGCTGGCGGGCGCTCGAACTTCGCTCCGGCGTGTGCCTCGAGGGCCAAAGGCCGCAGGATGCCCTCGATGCACTCACCGCCGAGCCCGAAGTGCGGAAGCGCCCGCCGCTGGCCTTGCTGCTGGCGCGGGCCTACGAGCAGTCCCAGCGAATGCTGGAGGCCGCGCGTGCCTATCAGGAAGTCTACTTTGCCTTTCCGCTGTCCCCGCAGGCGAAAGCTGCTGCGGACTCCCTTGCCGCAATCCGGTCGCAGCCAGGTTCCACTTACCCCCTGCCGACGGATGAAATCCAGACAGCGAGAGTGCAAATTCTCTTCAACGCTGCCCGCTATGAGGACGCGCGGAAAGAATTCGAGGAGTTGCTGAAAGCTCAGCCTGCCAGCCCGTTTGCCCCCTACTGGCAGCTAGGGCGAGTGCGCTGCCTGCTGCACCTGCACCGCACATCGGATGCCGCGGAAGCGCTCTTCAATCACTTCACGATAGCGGACCTGGAAGCTCAGCGGCTGGGGCTGCTCGTCCTGCTTCACGCTCAGCAGTCTGACGCGGTAGCGATCACGCAAGACCTTGCCCAGCTCGAAACGCAGTATGCGACGTCTTCTGCCTATGCCGACGCCCTTTCGGCGGCGGGGAACTTTTATTATCGCCAGCTCAATTGGCAGGAAGCGGCGCGCGTTTACCAACGCCTTTTCGAATTGTTCCCGCTCAGCGAGCATGCCCGTGAGGACGGTTGGCGGCTAACCTGGTGCTATTACCTCCTGCATGATCCCAAGGCGCCGGAAGCGATGCGGGACTATCTGATGCGTTTTCCCGCCTCCGCGCGTGCCCCGGCGGTTCTTTATTGGTTGGGAAGGACGAAGGAGGAACAAGGGTCGCCGGTCGAGGCGCGGGAGTTGTACGCACTGCTGACCAAACGTTTCGTGCACAGTTATTATGCGTACCGGGCCGCCACCCGACTCGCGACACTGCAACCGGAGCAGAGGACCCTGAAGGGAGCCGCCGGGCCCCTCCCCGTTTCGCTCGCCACCCTGCTCGCTCCAGCGCTGTCAGCCCCTGCGAACCTGCATGGGCTGGCCTGCCTGCCGTATACGCCCAGCGACGCGGCGCGGCCCGCAATGATTCTTCAGGTGCTGGGTCTGGACAGCGTCGCGGGGGAATACCTGAAGATGGCCGTCACCGAGGGCACGGCATCCGCTGAACTCCGCTTGCTGCTCGCGCAGGTGGACGCTGCGAAAAAGAATGCGCCGGTCGCACTCTTCGATGCCATCAAGGTCGCCCCGGCATATGCGCGAATGGACTTCTCGGAGTTGCCGGAGGAAGTCTGGGATTTCTTGTATCCCCAGTCATATTGGAAGCTTATCCAGCGGCAGGCCCGGGCCAATCACCTTGATCCATCTCTGGTGATGGGACTGGTCCGGCAGGAATCAGCGTTTAATGCGGGCGCGCTCTCCATTGCGGACGCTCGCGGCCTCATGCAAGTCTTGCCGGAAACCGCGGCTCACAGCCGCAGCGCATCGCGGCTGCGCAGCACCGGCCAGCGGCTTTATGATCCGGCCTACAATGTTCGGGTGGGGTGCGCGTACCTTAAGACCCTGATGAAAGCCTTCAACAATCAGCCGGAACTCGCCATGGCCGCTTACCATGCGGGCGATTTTCGCGTCCGCGACTGGATGGGAAAGGGTTCCTTCCAGGACTCCACCCTGTTCCTCGAGAGTATTCCCATCCAGGCCACGCGCTCGTATGTGGAACTGGTTTTGCGCG
This sequence comes from Acidobacteriota bacterium, assembly GCA_003171295.1. Lineage (GTDB taxonomy): Bacteria > Acidobacteriota > Terriglobia > UBA7540 > UBA7540 > Bog-366. The sequence goes on from PMYF01000444.1 coordinate 4,188, forward strand.
ATGCGGAGATTTACCGGCAGCTCCTGGCTGGCTCGCCGCGCTTCGCCGTGTGCGCAGAATCGAAAGCTGCGGCTCCGCCCCGAGCACCGGGCGCTACGCGCGGGCCAGGCGGGACGAACGGCAAGAAGCGCAAACAGGCTCCACGCAATTGAGGTGAACCGCTTGGCTGAAAAGTCTATCGGATTTAGGGGCGGCGCCGCGATGGGTCGTTCGCCCATCTCGCGGAAGGCGCAACAGTTCACGGAGTCGGTCATCCGCGAGATGACGCGCCTGGCCCTGGAACACAAGGCGATCAACCTGGCTCAGGGGTTTCCGGATTTTGCCGCTCCCGAAGAGGTAAAAGAGGCGGCCGTGCGCGCCATCCGCGCGGACGTCAATCAGTATGCCATCACCTGGGGGGCGAAGGAATTCCGGCGAGCCATCGCGGAGCGCTTCCGGCGCGAAACGGGGCTCGAGGTCGACCCGGAACGTGAGATCACCGTTTGCTGTGGCGCCACGGAAACGATGATCGCTTCCCTCCTGGCGATTGTCGATCCGGGCGAAGAGGTGGTTGTTTTCGAACCGTTCTACGAAAACTACGGCCCCGATGCCATCATTTGCGGAGCCGTTCCCCGCTATGTGCGACTTCATCCCCCCGATTGGAGTTTCGACCCGCAGGAGCTCGCCGCCGCCTTTACGGACCGCACCCGAGCGGTGATCCTGAACACGCCTAACAATCCTACGGGAAAAGTTTTTACCGCCGCTGAACTGGAAGTGATTGCCGAGCAGTGCGTGCGCACCAACGCCTACGCCATCACGGACGAGATATACCAATACCTCGTCTATGACGGCTTCCGGCATACCTCGCTCGCGACTCTTCCCGGCATGCGCGACCGGACCATTACCATCAATGCCCTGTCAAAAACCTACAGCGTTACGGGCTGGCGCGTGGGCTACGCCGTGGCGCCCCCGGAAGTCACCAATGCGATTCGCAAGATGCACGACTTTCTCACCGTGGGAGCTGCGGCGCCTCTGCAGGAAGCGGGCGCGACCGCCCTGCGATTACCCGAGACTTACTATCAGAAGCTATGCGAGGNNGGGGCTTGAGAGTGCCGGCTTTCATTGCTATCAACCGCATGGGGCCTACTACATCATGACGGATATTTCCGGTTTCAATTTTCCGAATGACGTGGAGTTTGCTCGCTACCTCATACAGGACGTGGGTGTTGCGGTAGTTCCCGGCAGTAGCTTCTACCGCGATCCTGCCAGGGGAGCGCAGCAGGTTCGATTTGCTTTCTGCAAGACTGACCCCACGCTCGACGAAGCCATCCGCAGATTGGAGAAGCTGCGCGGGTAGCCCGTCATACACGTCTGCCAGTTGCTCTTCTCCGGAGCGCAAACTTCACAACGGTATTTCCAGGCCAGGCGAAAAATCCGACACCACGAAATTCACCAAAGCGTCCAGCAGGTAAGTTGCGTAAGG
>PMYF01000444.1:5723-5983 GCA_003171295.1 Acidobacteriota bacterium
ATGATGACCGCAGGTGTAACGGCTTGGGTTTCGAATCCGCCCAGCGTATTGAATCCGAGGTTCGAAAAGGGCGGTTGGTCCTTACGCAGCCACAGGAAGTTGGAAATCCAGTTTCCATCAAAGTCGCTGCCGCTGCGCGGTACGACCTCAATCCCGGGGGCGAGCGTTAATGGCTCGGCCGGAATCAAAATCACCCGGGCCCCGGCGCGCAGTTTGCTCTTCACCGTATCGTCGAGCGTGGATGTGATGAGCACGGGAAA
>PMYF01000526.1 GCA_003171295.1 Acidobacteriota bacterium
TTATTGAAGCCTTCCGTGTTCTGGTCCGTGACGTCAAAGAACACCACCCCGTCGTGGAGTTCGGCCCGCCCGCGGATCAGATCGATGGACCTCAGATGTTGGCGGTAGAGTTCTTGAAAGGCCTCCTGGATGTGCGGCAACGCGACGACTTCTTGCAACGGCTTCGTGAGAAGTTCAGGAATCAGGCGCGCGCAAAAGTCCGGCTCGCGTGTTCCCTCGATCACCAGGGTCAACTGGGTGGCCGGCTCGCGCATCTCCACGGCCGTGCGAATGTCCGGGTACTGCGCGCCGTCGATCAGGTCTGCCCAGTGCACCAAATCATCGAGGTCCGGGGCCCGGAAGCCAAAGTGAGTGCCGGTGGTTTGCGCGATAAATTTGGTGCAGGAGCGAAAATCCGGTCCGTAGAATTTCTTCCCGCTCCGGTTACGCCGGAAGTGCTCGGCATCCGCTTCGGTGAGGAAGGCACTCTGGTGATGATCGAACCACCACGTCAGGCGGTCGGAGCTGGAATATTTGAAATCGACGATGACGTTCTCTTCCGCATCGAACAGCCCCTCGTCAAACAACTGTCCGGCGCGGTGCATCAGGCCGCGATAGCGGAACTCCGCTTGCGCATCGACACACTGCCGGTAGAAGCTCGTGAAGATTGCTGCGGAGCACATCCCGTCGAAACACCGATCGTGAAAACACACCAGAACAGCCATAATTTCTGAGCGCGAAACCGCCCCCCTCTCCCCACATCCACTCTTCAAACGGCACGAAGGAAGCGTTCAAAATTGCGCGCCTAGAGTTCAATTGTCAAGAGGAAATACAGAGAGAGTGTTCCCCGGGAGGATTCCATGAAGCCAGGGACGGCAGGAACCCCGCCGCCCCTCGACCTCTTGAGTTGTCGCACGGCTCGCCCGGATCTACACGCCCGATTGTTTCGCTGCCAATGGCCCGATGTAGGGGATCATGTACCGCTCGTTGTTGTAAGCCTTGTACATGAGAAAAATCCAGAACACCAGGATCAACAGTGAAATGACCAGCCCGAGCAGCCCCATCACGATACCCAGAACTCCGAAGGAGATCAGCCCCAGAATCGTGGATAGGATGGTGAATGCAATCCAGAAAACTACGATCGCCACATTGAAAAAGATCGACTGGAAGGCGTGAAATCGAACGAACTTGTCATTCTTGTAGGGCTCGATCACCAGGAAAATGATCCCCGTGATAAACCCCAAGACGTAAGTCAACAAGCCCGCCACGTTCGATGCCATCCCCGAACTCGCTGCTGCCGCTGGCGCCATAGATGGTGCAGCGCCGCCCACCGGCGCGCCACACGAGCCGCAAAACGTTGTTCCCTCAGCCATTTGTGCACCGCACTTCGGACAGAATGCCATGCCCTTATCTCCTTTCGCAGAAGAGTTGATTGCCCGGCTTAGCCAGGACCAAGCCAACCGTGATCTGCTGCGACTACATCCTGACTTGCGGTTTAAATTCTATTCACTACCGACAGGCAGGCTATTCGTACCATAAAGCCATCAGCGAAACAAGGGATAAGTGCTCCGGCACCGGTCCCAGACGCCATGGCCCATTTCCCAACCCGTCTACAGACGCCAGCCAAAGTCGCGGGCTTCGGGTATACTGCCGGCTCCGGTGACGGCTAACCCTCTGGCCGTTGTCGTGCTATTTTTTGCGCCTCAGCCCGGCCCGGGCCGGCGAGCGGAATCGTGGTAGAAAATGCGACGCCGAAGATTCCTGCAGAGTTTCGCCGCGTTGAGCGGCTGGACGAGATGGGGTGAAGACTTCGCGCCAGCCCACGGGTTGCGCGAACCCGCGGAAGTGCTGACGGGGCAAACTTCGGAAGCGCGCCTGCGGCCCGTAGGACTGAAGTGTGAATACACGCTGGAACCTTTGGCTGTCGATGTCGTGAGCCCGCGTCTGGGCTGGCGCCTGGAATCGCGCGGGCGCGCACAGAGGCAAAGTGCGTATCAGCTTCTGGTCGCCGGCAGCCCGGTGAACCTCGCAGCCGAGCGCGGTGACTTGTGGGACACTGGAAAGGTTGCCTCCGACCGCTCGATTCAGATCGAATACCACGGCAGGCCTCTCGCATCCTTCGAGCGCTGTTACTGGATGGTAAGAGTCTGGGATCAGGCCGGCCACGCTTCCGCCTACAGCGAGGTGGCCACGTGAGAAATGGGCCTGCTGGGTGAACGGAATTGGCAGGCCAAATGGATCACTGCCGATTATCTCTGGGCTGCAACTCCGCCTGCGCAGACCGCCGCCGCTGAGGAGAGAGCGAAAACGCTCCAGCGCGCCCCGTTATTGCGGAAGGATTTTCGCCTGCGGGCGCGCCCCCGCCGGGCGCGCGCCTACATCTGTGGGCTCGGCTACTTCGAACTCTACCTGAATGGCACCAAGGTGGGAGACCACGTTCTCGATCCGGCGCAAACCGACTATGAAGAGCGGGCTTTGTACGTGACCCACGATATCACGGATTATTTAAGGCCCGGCGAGAATGCCGCCGGCGTGATGCTGGGCAGCGGCTGGTACAACCAGAATGAAGTCTGGAAAGCAGGCAAATACAGCGTTCCAGGAGGAACCGACTACGGAGTCCCACGCCTGGTGTTGCAGATGCGGTGTGAGTATCCAGACGGGACGACGGAGACGTTCATTACCGACGAGAGTTGGAAGGCAGCCCCGGGACCGATCCTCGCGGACAACGTTTATGCCGGAGAATCTTACGACGCCCGCCTGGAGACTCCGGGTTGGTCAGAGCCGACCTTCGCTGATAAGGCTTGGGAAAAGGCGCGACCCATCGCGGGGCCCGCGCGGCGCCTGGAGCCGCAAAGCCTGCCGCCGATCAAAGCCGTCAGGACTCTCCCGCCGAAGGGTATCTCCCAACCCAGCCCGGGGGTCTTTGTCTATGACTTCGGCCAGAACTTCGCGGGTTGGGTGAGACTTCACGTCACCGCGCCGAGCGGCGCCAAAATCACCCTGCGTTTTGCCGAGTCTCTTGCACCGGACGGAATGATCGACCCTGCCAGCACGGGAGTCTTCGCCACGGGCGTTGTGCAGACGGATACGTACATTGCCAGGGGTGAGAGCGAAGAAGTGTGGGAACCGCGCTTTACCTATCACGGCTTTCGGTATGT